>JAKQJD010000379.1 GCA_029561355.1 Bacteroidota bacterium
CGTTTCCTTTTCGGCCAGTTTAGCTTTGAGTTCGTTAGCCTTGGCCATTATTTCGGCGGCGGCCTCGGGCCCTTTTTCGGCGCGCGCTTTGCCTATCTGGCCCGACACGGTTTTACGTTCCGCGCGCAGGGTTTCGGTTTCGGTCAGCAGTTTGCGGTAATCGGCGTCCAGCGCGGCGAAGTTCTGCACCGCCGCCATATGGGCGGGGTTGCGGTCGCCGTAGCGTTTGATAACGGGTTCGGCGTCATGCTGAAGAATTTTTAGGTCTATCATAAAATGGTTTACGCTGTCTTGTTGTTCAGCGGAACGGCACATTCAAGGTGCTAGTGCAACAAAACCGTTAAACACTTCTGTCGGTGTATAAAACCCCAGACATTTCCGGGGCCGATTGTTAAGCCACTGCTCGATTCTTTCTATTTCCGCTTCTGGTATCTTAGCGAAATCCGTTTTCTTTGGCAAAAACCGCCGTATCAATCCGTTCGTGTTTTCCACTGTTCCTTTCTCCCAGCTGTGGTACGCTTCACAGAAATATGACCGCATTCCCAGTTCCCGGTTCAGTTCATTGTGTTCATAGTTTTCCGAACCGTTGTCGTATGTTAGGCTTCGCCTGAAATGCGCCGGATACTCTCTAAGCGTAGCCGCCAGTGTGGTGCGCGATTCCCTGGCCGTTTTGCCAGCCAATTTCTTTATTCGCGTTAGCCGGGTTGTCCGTTCAGTGCTAACCTGCAAAGCCGCCTTGCTTGCCGCAGATACCATTAAGTCCGTTTCCCAATGGCCCGGCTCCTGCCGCAAACTGATATGCGCCGGTCGCTCCGTTATTGGCACACGCTCCGGTATTTTCAGTTTTGAGCCTTGCAGTCCACGGCGAAAATAGCGAACCTGATGCGCGCGCACCAGATACTCTTTCAAATGCGGCGCGCTGCTGTATATCCACTGATAAATGCTCTCGTGGCTTATCACCCTGCGTCCGCCATTTTGCAGTGCCAGCCGCCCAGCTATCAACTCCGGCGACAGCCCATCCATAACCATGCGCTCTATATCATGCGCCAATGCATACGTTTTCAGCCGCTTACTCTTATGCTCCGCGTTTTCCCGCAACTCGGCCTTTTCCTGCGCCTTGTGCGGCAAATACATACTTCCGGATTTATTCCGTTTCAGTTCGCGCGACAACGTACCTTTATCCCGCCCCATTTTTGTCGAAATTGCCCGCAAAGTCCACCCTTTACTGTGCAAAACCGCCAAACGGTCCCGCTCTTCTTTCGTTAAATG
>JAKQJD010000402.1 GCA_029561355.1 Bacteroidota bacterium
ATACGGGCGGCATCATTTTTGTAAATCCAACACTTAGATAGTATTTTTCCAGAAACGACTACCTGCCGCGCACTACCCGTCCGGAGGATTAAACACCGTTTTCTTTGCAAAAACTTATCATAATTCATTGGAATATTGAAGGGCGCCGTTCTACTTTTGCCGCCCCTCACTTATTGTAGTTTTTACACTTTAAAATAAAAGAAAGCGATGACTTCTTTAGAATCCGTTACTTTGTTTGAAAAAAACAAAACGATCATGCGCAAAGACGGTTCGCAAAATACCAAAATAGTGGCCACAGTAGGCCCCGCGTGCAATTCTTACGACAAACTGCTGGAACTGGCGAAAGCCGGCGTGGATGTTTTCCGGCTCAATTTCAGCCACGGAAGCCACGAAGATCACCTTCAGGTGATTCAGCATATTGTTGCCATCAACGAAGCGCATAACTCCCATATAGGTATTCTGGCCGACCTGCAGGGCCCTAAACTCCGCGTCGGGGTGATTCAGAACAATGCACTGCCGCTGGAAACGGGCGACGTGATCACCATCGTGAACGACAAAACTGCGGAAGGCACCAAAGACCGTATCTATATGTCGTACCCGGAATTTGCCGAAGATTGCGAAGTGGGCGAAAGGATCATGATGGACGACGGCAAACTGGTGTTTGAAGTGCTCGAAACCAACAAAAAAGATACTGTACGCCTCAAAACCCTGTACGGCGGTATTCTGAGCAGCAAAAAAGGTGTGAACCTGCCCGATACCAACGTGCGGCAGCCGTCGATGACGCAAAAAGACCGCATCGACCTGGAGTTCATCCTGACCCAGCCTGTTCACTGGATCGCTTTGTCGTTTGTGCGCCGCCCGGAAGATATGGACGACCTGCGTGCAGCACTCGAGCGCACCGGCCACCCTGCCAAAATGATGGCCAAGATCGAAAAACCGGAAGCCGTTAAAAATATCCGCGAGATCATCCGCGCCTGCAACGGTATCATGGTAGCCCGCGGCGACCTCGGTGTGGAAATGCCCATCGAGCAGCTGCCGATGACGCAGAAAGAGATCATTCACCTCTGTATGCAGTACGCGCGCCCGGTGATCGTGGCTACCCAGATGATGGACAGCATGATCGTCAACCCGTCGCCTACCCGCGCCGAAGTGACCGACGTGGCCAATGCCGTACTCGACGGCGCCGACGCAGTAATGCTGAGTGGTGAAACCTCCGTGGGCCACAACCCGCCGCTGGTGATCGACTACATGTCGCGCATCATCGAACAGGCCGAAAAACAATACTGGCCGCACATCACCAGCCACCGCCCATATCCGGCTCCCAACTTCAAACTGTTCCATTCCGACGTTATCTGCTTCAATGCCTGCCGCGTAGCGGAAGAAGTGAGCGCAAAAGGTATCATCGGCGTAACGGTTTCGGGATACACGGCTTTTAAAGTGAGCAGTTTCCGGCCGAATGCGCCGATTTACATCTTCAGCAACCACCAGAGTATGCTCAAGTCGCTCAACCTGCTCTGGGGCGTACGCTGCTTTTATTACGACCGCTTTACGTCGACCGACGAAACCATCGAAGACTGCGCAGCTATTCTGAAAGAAGCCGGCCGCGTGCAAAAAGGCGATACGGTCATCAATACCGGCTCGATGCCGCTGGAAAAACGGCTGTCGACGAACTTTTTGAAAGTAACGGAAATAGAATAGAGATGTGAGAGAAGTGAGAGGGTGAGAGTAGTGAGAGCCGACTTTGATTCCACCGCTTCGCTTCAGCAATAATAAAAGACTGGGGCGAAGCGGTGTAATCGAAGTCGGCTCTCACTACTCTCACCCTCTCACATCTCTCACTCTTCTATCCATTTGTATTCCGGATTCCCTTCCACCAGAATCTTACAATCTTCCACCCGACGAATGCGCGCCAGGTGGCTGGCCGATATCCGCACGTCGGCACGATGGGGGTTGTGCATGTAAAAATCACGCACCTTCAAATCCGACGCGTCAAATGTACCCGCCGAAAAATTGTTGGCGGCAACACGGCCGCTTTCTCCTTCCAGTTTTATCCATTGCCTGTTTTCGGAAGTGAATTCGGGAAAAGCAACAGTGAGGTTGTCGGCCTGCAACTGCACTTTCGCTGAATCCGTTTCGATAAAACTCAGCCATAAATTTGCGGCCCGAAGCGATTGCAGCGTACGCACGCTTTTACAATCCTGAAAAGAAAAATGGCGGCTGCCGGAAGGTGCCGGTTTCCCGTGACGGGTACCGATTCGAACGACGACATTCGAATGTCGAAGTGCCTCCCGGCGCAGAAAATCCTGCGTCGCTTTTTCTCCGGCAGTGGAGTCTGTTTGTGCTAATTCATTGTTTGACACATATTTAAGCGCTATTTCAATGCTGTTTTCATGATTTAACTTGTAGGTAGTAACCTTCAGGTATTTGAACAAAGTAGTATCGCCCAGTAGTTCGACCCCATTGTAATCATCGGTCAGTTCAACGTGAACCGGCGCATGCACGTTGACATACAGCGGGTCTTTCGAATCAAAAAAATAAGTGTTCGCACTGGTCCGATCGGGCCACTGCCCGGGATTTCGTTTTTCAGCATCATAGTCGTACACCCGGGTTGGCACCAGTTGGAAAGCGCTCCAAACCATGGTTCCGCTGAAAAGCACGACGGCTGAAATGGCTGTAACAAGTCCGGTTTTCATAATTTCAGGTTGTTTTGATGTTGTTGATACCAGGATTTGAGTTCATCCCATGGAATGCCGAGTTCGTTGATCGTCTGGAAAAAGACGGGCAACAATTCCTCGGTAAATGCTTTTTTGCGCAGGTCGCGGGCCTTTTCTACGCCATCTTCCGCTACAAAGTAGCCGATGCCGCGCTGGTTGACAATGATACCGGCCTCCTGCAAAAAAGTGACGGAGCGCACCACTGTATTCGGATTCACCTGCAACTCCGCAGCGAGTTCGCGCACAGAAGGAATACGTTCGCCGGGCGGCCATTCGCCTCCCATGATCCTGGTGGCTATCTGGCGGGCAATTTGCATCCAGATGGCCGTTTGTGTTTGAAATTCCATGGCTTACAAGGTGCGTTCTTTGATGAAAAAATAGGTGGAGGCGAGCAGCAAAGCCGAAGGCACATAGGCGGCTAAGAGCCAGAAAATGTTGATCAATCCCAGTGTTCCGGCATCCGCATCCGATCCGTAAAAAGGTGGACTTACCTCACTCAGCAACATTCCCCTGCCGGAATTAAGAAAATACTGCCCCGCTCCGATACTGATGACCTGAATCAGCACGAAAAATAGGACGCAGATAAAAACGAGTCCCTTCAAAACACCAAATCTTTTCCAGACAACCCCGGCAGCATACGCCACCGGCAAACCCAGGTAAAAGAAAAACAGCGCGGTCTTCACTTCTAGCGAGTACCAGTTCACAGGTGCATATTCAAAAGCGAACCATCGAACGGAGAACAGTCCAAAGATTTGAAAAACGATATTATAGGCAACCCATATGATGAGCGGAAAAACAAAAAATACCAGCAGGCTCTTGGCCAGCCATTTTTCCAGAGTGGAGGCAGGAACCATCAAATAACGGTTGGCGCTGCCAGTATTGCCCAGTTCATGGAATGCCAGGCCGGCATACAACCAGCCACAGCCCCACATACACACGGCAAACAATACAAGCGGAGCTTCGTTGCGCAACGATACGAAACCGCCGCGCGCATCGTCAAAAAAGAATAAAAAGATCAGCGGAATCGCAGAAAGAAGGATGATGTATGGTAAAACCGGCTGCGTTTGCCAGGTCAGCCTGCACACCTGAACGAAGCGGCGGAAATCAAACGTGTTTTTCATAGCGCTGGATGTTTTGTGCGATGTCAGGGTGAATTTGAAGGGCTTTGAACAGGAGTTCGAGGTCGAGCGCTCCTTCCTGTTCGTCTGTGTTCCGTACCAGACAGTGGTAACCACCGGGCACGCGTTCGGAATACAGCAGGGTATTTTCCGGCGGAAGATGCGTGGAAACAAGGGTTCGGACACTGCCGGCAAGGTCGGCTATCGGAGCCTGTAACAGCAGCGAATGTTCTTTTAGTACGATCAAATGGTCGAGCAGCATCGCCACGTCGTGCACGTGGTGGGTGGCGATCAGCGCCAGTCGTTGGTCGTCGATGCGGGCACTCAGGAGACGGCGAAAACTGTCTTTGGAAGGAATATCCAGGCCGTCGGTGGGTTCGTCGAACAACAGGACGCGGCAGCCGCTGGCGATGGCAAAACTGAGCAGCACCTTTTTCTTTTGTCCGAAGGAAAGCGCCTGAAGTTTCATAGAAGGCTGCAAATCAAATGTTTGCAGCGCATGCGCCCAGGATGTAGTGCTGAAATTCGGATAAAAGGGCGCATACCTTTTTTGATAGGCTTCCACAGAAATATTAGGCAGTTCAAAATCGACCGGCACGTAAAACACCTGTTCCAGAAAATCTGGCTGACGGTGCTGCGGCGTATGCCCGTCTACGGTGACAGTTCCCGATTTCGGAAAAAGCAGGCCGCCGAGCAGGTGCAGCAGTGTTGTTTTACCAACCCCGTTGGCGCCGAGGACACCGTACACGCCGCCCGGCTCCATCTGGAGGCTCAGGCTGTCGAGCACCGGCCTGTTTTGTTTGTACCTGAATGACATTCCCTGAATGACAATCATACGTTTTTTGTTTTAGTGAATTAGTGTACTATGTATTTAATACACTGCAAGTATATGCGGTATTCAGGTGTCAGCGCAAGTGTTTCGGGATATTTTTTTTCAAAAATGTTTTTTGACCCGCAGAATGCCCCGCCTCGCCCTTTCTTTGCAGGGAATGAAAGTCCTCTTCACACACGGTTATTTTATCTGCGACGACCCGAAAGAACAGCAGATCATGAAGCCTTATCCGCCGCTGGGCTTGCTGTACCTGTCGGCCTGGCTCGACAAACACGGCGTGGAAAACGAGGTGTTCGACACTACTTTTTCCACCAAAAACGACCTGAAAGGTCATCTGCTCCGCAGCCGGCCCCGCATCGTGGCGCTGTATGCCAACCTGATGACCAAACTGAATGTGCTGGAAATAGCGGCATTTATCCGCCGCGAAGAAAGCCTGCGCAACACGCTGATCGTGATGGGCGGCCCCGATGTGACGCACAACGCCGCCGACTACCTGGCCCACGGCGCCGACCTGATCGTGATCGGCGAAGGCGAACAAACCATGCTGGAAATTTGCCTGAGCGCCGGAAATGAAGGCGCCAGAGATTCGGAACACTTTTCCCACATTCCCGGCATCGCTTTTTTACAACCTGGCGGACTACTTTTCAAAACGCCGCCCCGCGAAAAATTGCGCGACATCGACGCGTTGCCCTTTCCCAATCGCCATAAAATCGACCTGCACCATTATCTCGACGCCTGGAAAAAAGCCCACGGCCACAGCGCCGTGAGTATCAGTACCCAGCGCGGCTGCCCTTACACCTGCCGCTGGTGCAGCACGGCCGTGTACGGACAGAGTTACCGCCGCCGGAGTCCGGAAAAAGTGGTTGACGAAATCGTTTTTTTGAAGGAACAATACAACTTCGACCTCATCTGGTTTGTCGACGACGTGTTCACCGTCAGCCACAAATGGCTGGGTGAATTCCGCGATGCTTTGCAAAGCCGAAACGTTTCTGTGCAGTTCGAATGTATCACCCGCGCCGACCGCCTGAATGCGGAAGTGATCGGCATTCTGAAAGAATGCGGCTGTTTCCGCGTATGGATCGGCGCCGAAAGCGGCTCCCAACGCATCATCGACGCCATGGACCGCCGTGTCGACGTGCAGCAGGTAGGCGCCATGATCCGTACTGCCGGTGCGGCGGGTATTCAAACGGGTACGTTTATCATGCTCGGATACCCCGGCGAAACGGAACAGGACATCCGCGACACCGTACAACACCTGAAAGCCGCCAACCCTGATTTATTCACGATCACGGTGGCGTATCCGATCAAGGGCACCGGCTTATACGAAGAAGTACAAAGCGTCACCGTTTCCGGCCTTCCGTGGGCGGAAAGTACCGACCGCGACCTGGATTTCCGGCGCACCTATCCCAGAAAATACTATGACTACGCGGTTCGCTGGACGGTCAACGCCGTTCACTGGCACAAAGCCCGGCACTCCGGTCGTGGCTATTCTTTGCACAGTTTCCGGTTGGCCGCTAAAACGGCCGTTGCCCGGGCAGGCATGTTTTGGTGGCGCTTCTCTAAAATGATGTAAATCGTTTATCAAGGCAGGGAAAACGTTCAAGTCATCGGATGACTCTGAGTCATCCGATGACTTGAACGTTTTCTCTGTCTCGATAAACGGTAATATAAATCATCTGAAAACTACCCTTTTTTAGCCGTTCCCGTCTTGTATCTTTGCGCGCCGGTAGCACGGCCTTCAGGCCGTCGGGAAAGCGCCTTTCAAGGCGCTTGATTCATTTAAATCTTTGACGGCCATGAATGGCATTTCCCGACAGCCTTCAGGCCGTGCTACCTGAACAATATACATCATCAACATCTAATACCTTGGGAATCAAAGCATTTGCGCCAGCCAGCATCGGAAACGTCGGCGTAGGATTTGACATTATGGGTTTGTGCCTCGAACGCCCCGGCGACGAAGTAGTAGCCCGCAAAAGTGACACGCCCGGCCTGCGCATCACCAAAATAACCGGCCACGGCGGCCGCCTTTCCAGCGAAGTCGAAAAAAATACGGCCGGCGTGGCAGCCCGCAGCCTGCTCGAACACCTGGGCGAAACGGGCCGCGGCATCGAACTGGAAATTCACAAAAAAATGCCGTTCGGCAGTGGTCTCGGCAGCAGCGCCGCCAGCGCCGTAGCGGCCGTACTCGCCGTGAGCGAACTCCTGCGCACCGGCATGAGCAAACGCGAACTCCTGCATTTTGCCTGCCTCGGCGAACAATTGGCTTCCGGTAGTTACCACGCCGACAACGTAGCGCCTTCGCTCATCGGCGGTATCGTGCTTATTCGCGACAGCGCCTCGCTCGACGTGCACCGCCTGCACGTTCCGAAAGGTTTGTACGTAACAGTGGTGTATCCCAAAGTGGAAATTCTGACCAAAGAAGCACGCGCGATTCTGAAGCCCGACGTAACGCTCAAACAATACATTTCCCAGAGCGCTAACGTGGGAGGTTTTATCGTCGGCCTTTATAACAGCGATATTGCGCTCATCGGCCGCAGCCTGCGCGACGACATCATCGAGCCGCAACGCGCCCGTTTGATCCCGGGTTTTTACGACGTCAAATCGGCTGCGCTGGATACAGCCGGCGTGCTGGGTTGCAGTATTTCGGGTTCGGGGCCATCGGTTTTTGCACTTTGCGCCAACAGCCTCGCCGCCGAAACCGCCGGACAAGCCATGCAAAAAGCGTTTGCGCAGCATAAAATTGAAAGCGATATTTTCCTTTCGCCTATCAACCAGGAAGGCGCTACGATATGTTAGTGCGAAGTCTGGAAACAGTGCGAAGTCGTCAGTGCGAAGTCCGAAGTCAGTCCGTGCGAAGTACTCTGCGCCACTCACAACTCACAATTCACAACTCACTCCTATGACTCGTCGCGTTCTTGAAACCGAGCAAAAAGCGCTGGAAATCAACCTGGATGACCAGATTTATGGAGCCTTCGCCGAAATCGGCGCGGGGCAGGAAGTGGCGCGGCATTTTTTTCAGGTAGGCGCGGCGGCAGGCACCATCGCCAAAACGATGAGCGCCTACGACAAAACGGTGTCCGACGAAATATACGGCGCGGAGCAAAAAGGCAGCGGCCGATACGTGTGCGAGTCGCGGCTGTACAAAATGCTCGGCCACGAATATCAGTTGATGGAAAACCGCCTGCGCGTGGTGCGGCCGGGACAAACATTTTTTGCCTTTGCCGACACGGTAGCCGCCATCAATTTCCAGAAAACCATCAAAGGCGACGGCTGGCTGGGCCTCCGTTTTCAATTGAAAGCCCACACGCAACCCAATGACCTGATCGTGCACGTGCGCCTGCTCGACAACGACAACCGCCTCCAGCAACAGGCTGTGGGTATTCTCGGCGTGAACATGATTTACGCCTGCCACCGGTTTTGCAGCGATCCGGAAACGCTGGTTCAGTCGCTCATGGACAACCTCCACGGCCGTATTGCCATCGATATGATCCGGCTGGAAGGCCCCGATTTCGAGCACCTTGATAACCGGCTCATCGCTTTGTGGGTAGTGAAAAACGGCCTGAGCAGCGTGGCTATTTTCGGCCCTGACGGCCGGGGCGTGCATGCCGGCGAATTTTTGTACAAAAAATCCATCCTCATTGCCCGCGGCAGTTACCGCCCTACTACGCTGGTGCAGCAGGACATGATCAAAAACGCTTACGAGCAGTTTCGCGCCGAACCCGATGTGGATCCGGAAAAAACATTCCTGCTCACGGAAATTTCGCTCGATAACCTGCGCGCCGATGGCGTGCTCGACGAACGTGATTTCACCGACCGCGCCGATATGCTCTGCGCACTGGGACAAACGGTGATCATTTCCAACTACGTGCAACACAAAAAACTCATCGCCTATTTCAGCGATTACAAGGTGCAACGCATCGGCCTGGTAATGGGCGTTCGAAAACTCCAGCATATTTTGCGCGAAACCTGCGAACAGAACCCGGACAACCTGCTGGGGGCTTTCGGCGAACTATTTCCCCGGAATGTCCGTTTGTACGTCTACCCTGCCCGTGACAAGAATTCCGGCGAACTGACCAATGCGCAGAACCTGAGTATGCCCAAAGAAATCCGGTTCCTGTTTCAATACCTGCTCGACAACGGAAATATTGTTGATATTCAGCACTTTAATCCCGATATTCTGGGCATTTACCACCGGGAAGTACTGAAAATGATACAACAGGGAGCGCCCGGCTGGGAAGAAAATGTTCCGGAAGAAGTGGCGCGTTTGATCCGGGAAAAACGTTTATTCGGATACAATTAAAAATGATTTAAGATTTCAGATTACATGACGTAAGATTTAAGAAAGAGGGTATCCCGGATAAATCTAAAATCTTACGTCATGTAATCTGAAATCTTAAATAAAACCAAAGCATCATGTCGTTAGAAGAAAAAATCACCGAAGACCTGAAAACTGCCATGCGCGCCAAAGACGAGGTCGCACTGCGTGGCATTCGTGCTATAAAAAGCGCTATTTTGCTGGCCAAAACGGACGGTAGCCACCAGGCCATCGACGAAGCGCGCGAAGTACAGATGCTGCAAAAACTGGTAAAAACCCGCCAGGAATCGCTGGATATTTACACCAAAAACAACCGCGAAGAACTGGCGCAGAAAGAACGGGAAGAGATCGAAATCATCAAACGTTACCTGCCCGCAATGATCGAAGGCGCCGAACTGGAAACCATCCTGAAACAAATCATTGCCGACACGGGCGCTACCAGCGCCAAAGACATGGGCAAAGTAATGGGCGCAGCCAACAAACAACTGGCAGGCAAGGCCGACGGGAGGGCTATTTCGGAAATTGTAAAAAGTCTGCTCGCTTAATTAGAAGTGAGGGGTGAGAAACTAGAAGTGAGAATTGGTATTGTAAATGGTGGAACATTCATCGTTCATCATTCATCGTTCATCATTCAAAAAGCATGGTTTTAAGAGCAGAAAATATTATCAAAGTGTACGGCAAACGCACGGTGGTGCGCGGCGTTTCCTTTGATGTAAAGCAAGGCGAGATTGTTGGGTTGCTGGGACCGAACGGCGCCGGAAAAACGACGTCATTTTACATGACCGTGGGCTTTATCCAGCCTACCAGTGGACATGTATACCTTGATAATGAGGATATTACGTCCTTGCCCATGTATCGTCGTGCCCAAAAAGGCATTGGCTACCTGCCGCAGGAACCCAGCGTTTTCCGCAAACTGACCGTGGAAGATAATATAAAAGCAGTGCTGGAAATGACGCGGCACACGAAAGCCGAACAGGCGGAAAAACTGGAATTGCTGCTCGACGAATTCAACCTGCACCGGGTGCGCAAAGGCAATGGAGACACGCTGTCGGGGGGCGAACGCCGCCGCACGGAAATTGCGCGCGCCCTGGCCACTGACCCGAGTTTTATCCTGCTCGACGAGCCGTTCGCAGGCATCGACCCCATTGCTGTGGAGGATATTCAGTCTATCGTAGCCAAGTTAAAAACCAAAAACATCGGCATCCTGATCACCGACCACAATGTGCAGGAAACGCTGAGCATCACCGACCGCGCGTACCTGATGTTTGAAGGAAATATCCTGAAAGCCGGCACGGCCGAAGAACTGGCCGAAGACGAAATGGTGCGGAAAGTATACCTGGGCAAACACTTCGTGCTGAAACGGAAGGTGATGAACGATGAATGATGAATAATGAGAAATGAACAATTTTCCTTATTACTCGATAATTGCATCGTTCATCGTTCATCATTCATCGTTCATCATTTAATTCCCTGCTCCGGGTTTGCTCCTTTCACTCCTTTGAAATAATTCCAGATATATGCCAGATCGGCGGCTTCATCGTCTGTTGTGTGAAACAGCACCGGGTCGAAGAAGACCTCTTTTTTCTCCCAGTTGAACGTACACAGGCAAATAGGCACCTGCGCCAGCCGCGCAATGTGGTAAAAACCTGTTTTGAAGCGCTCCACCTTCGTGCGTGTACCTTCCGGGGCGATGACAAGGTGCAGGCGTTTTTCGCGGTGAAATGCTTCTGCGATCGCTGATACGAAATTATGGTTTTTCGAGCGGTCGACCGGAATGCCGCCAAGCCAGCGGAAAAAATAACCGAACGGCCAGCGGAAAATCGTATGTTTCCCTACGTAGTTGGCATGGAACCTGCCCGCGCTGTTTACGAGCACGCCCACCGGAAAATCCCAGTTGGAAGTATGGGGCGCTACGGCCACCACTACTTTATCCAACTCGCCGGGGTAGTGACCGGTAATTTTCCAGCCCCACAGGCGGAGAATGGCATTGCTGATCCAACTAAACATATCAGGTCGTTTTTGGGAGTGTTTCGTATGTGGTGTTTCGTTTTTGGTTTTTCGTAAAGCATTAATAGTCAGTTGCCTGTGAAACACCAAAAACGAAACACCAAATACGCCCGCTCGTTTTTTGCGGTAAAAGTAATCGGCCTGAATGCCTTTTACATGCTGCCTTACAATTTTTGTAATGCCAGTTGAGCAATTTCTTTGGCTTTCGGCAGGTTGTCGTGCGGATTGTCCATAGCGTCGAGGGTAATGCTCAGCACCATTTCACCTTTTTTTACCAGCAAGGTAACTGTGGTAGTGCCCCACAGCGCATCTTCTCCCAGGCCGCTCACCGTTTCTTCATACGTATCGCGGCGGTCGCGTTTCAGCGTTTCGAATTGCTGGCTGGAATGCGTGCCGGTGCCGTAACTGAAAACCTGCACCACCAGGCTGTTGCGGGTAGGCAGGAAGGTGTTGCCGTTTTTTTCATTGTTGGCTTCCCGTTCTATCCAGTCGGGCCGGTTCCAGGTGTGCAGGCAGAAAGCCTGGTCGGGCAGCGAACGGCTGTTGAGGCTCAGGGCTTTAGGGTCGATATTGAAGATCCGTACAATTTCGGGTTCCGTGATCAGGTCGCAACCGTGGTTTTTCCAGTTGTTCTGTCTAAACTCCTGCAAAGCGGCTGTATCTACCTTGGGGCCGTCGGATGAAGCGGCAGCGGCCGGCTTGTCCTGCGTGCAGTTTCCGGAAAATAGGGCAATAAAAACGAGGACGGTCAAAAAATAGGCGGATCGTAGCATGTGAGAGTCGAAATTGAAAGGTTTCCGGACAATTTTCCGTAAAAAAGCGCGCAAAGATACGCCGGTCTGCCTTGTAAAAAAAGGAACGTTCGTGGGTAAAATTCCAGGATACACACTCCAATTTTGTGCCGAAAAGCCTAAGAAAATGCTAAATGTGTAATTGTCCGACATTTTGTTCCGAACATTGTGGCCCGTAGCAAGTGCGATTGCCGATATATAATCGCACATTTGCCCGTTCAACTCAAATCATTTCTAACCACAACATCTTACAGACAGGATAAAATTATGGCAGAAATCCTCGACACTCCCCCCAAGCCAAAGGCAAAATTTCCGCCCGGTATTCCATACATCATTGGCAATGAAGCGGCAGAGCGATTCAACTATTACGGCCTTCGTGCCATCCTGACCACTTTTATGGTGGCCCAGTTTTACAACCATTCGGGTTCTACCGACCCCGCAGTGGTACAGGCTGCCGAAGCAACGGCGAATGCCAAAACCCACGACTTTGTGGCGATGACGTACCTGCTGCCGATGTTTGGCGGTATGGTAGCCGACTGGTTCTGGGGAAAATACAAAACCATTCTGTGGCTGTCGCTGGTGTATGCCACGGGTAGCATCATGGTGGCGCTTTCCGTCAACAGTGAAGTCATGTTCACTACCAGCCTTATGCTGATTGCACTGGGCGCCGGCGGTATCAAGCCCTGCGTATCGGCCAATGTGGGCGACCAGTTCGACGAATCCAATTCGAACCTGATTTCCAAGGCATTCGATGCATTTTATGCTTCTATCAATGCCGGTTCGGTACTTTCCATTTTGCTTATCCCTTATCTGAAAACACATTACGGTCCAACGGTGGCTTTCGGCGTTCCTGCCATCGCCATGCTGGTTGCCGTATTTTTCTTCTGGCTGGGCCGCACAAAATATCGTCGGGTGCCGCCTCCAAAAACGGATCCCAACCGGATCATCGTGCTCGCAACGGCATTCGTTTCGCTGGTGATCAGCTACATTTATTTCGATAAAATGCTGCACAAAGGTATCGGCCCCGTACTGGGCGCCTGGCTGATCCTGGTGATCATTCTCGCTTTCGTGTTCAAAAAACAGTGGTTTGCCAAACCGGGCAACTTCGTGGGAATCAACCTGTATGCCCTCATCAACGGCGGTTTTGCCGCAGCAGCGAAAGAATACGGTGATGAAACCATTGAAGGTATCCGTGCTGTTTGGCGGGTATTGTCGGTGTTTGCATTTATTCCCGTTTTCTGGGCCCTGTGGGACCAAAGTCAGTCGGAATGGGTAGTGCAAGCCTCCAAAATGGACCTTAACTGGCTGGGAATCAAATGGGAAGCCGAACAGATATCGTTTGTAAATGCCGCATTCATCCTGGCATTTATTCCGTTGTTCTCCTTCGTTATTTTCCCGGCGCTGAACAAGGCCGGCCTGCGCGTAACACCACTGCGCAAAATCGGCGCAGGTTTCGTGCTTACGGCATTTTCCTTTGTCATCATCGCAATCATCCAGGGCTGGATCGATGCCGGACAGACGCCGAACATCAGCTGGCAAATTCTGGCATTCGTCGTGCTTACCGCCGGCGAGGTACTCATTTCCATTACGGGCCTGGAATATGCCTACACGCAGTCGCCTCCGTCCATGAAATCAACCATCATGGCATGCTGGCTGATAACGGTCACCGTCGGAAACCTGATCGTTTCCGTTATCCAGAACAACATCAAAGACGGCGGTTTCTTCGCACAATTCCACGGAGCGGGCTTCTTCTGGCTGTTTACGGGCATTTGCTTCGCTACCGCCATCCTGTTCATGCTTATTTCTCCGCGTATCAAAGAACGCAGCTATATTGTTTAGAGGGTGAGAGAGCGAGAGAGTGAGAGAGGGTGAGAATTTGGCCGCTCGGTAATTTCAGGGGTTTTTCTCCTTACCGGGCGGCCAGATTGTCACCCTCTTTTATTTGCAGATTGTCGTCTTGTTTACTTTTTTCGCTAAAATCTGCTGAATTAACACAACGCTATTACATTTTCCTGCGAAGGCTTACCTTTGAAGCGTGGCAGCCCGCCCTTCGGCCGGCTGGTGAAAAACTATTTTTACTATTCAACAACAAGGCTACTCATGAACTTTAAACTTCTACGCCTCTTTGCTTTTGCTTTACTCCTGATGGCTGCCCGAAGTGGGAGCGCGCAATGCGAGTACACCCTCAACATGGTGGACTACTTTGGTGACGGCTGGAACGGCGGGATATTGACAATCACCAGCGGTACCGAGGTACAAACTTTCACCATCGACTCTCCTTTTCTGGGCACCGGCGATGGTGAAGACAGCACAGTCGTATTTCTGGTAAATGCCGGCGTACCCCTGCTCCTCACATGGAGCGCGGGCGCATACGACGAAGAGGTTTTCTTTCAATTGCTCGACTATAACGGCAACCCGGTATACACTTCCGGCACCCTGAACTCCGGCCTGCTCTTTCTGGGCGAAGGCGTTTGTCCGAGCTGCCTGAAGCCGATCGACTTCAAAACGGAGAATGTGTACGACACCCGCGCCAAACTGCGCTGGACCCCTGTAGGCGCCAGCCCAACCATCGGATGGTGGGTGATTTACGGCCCCGAGGGTTTTGTTCCGGGTCCCGGCGTAGGCGATACGGTATACGTCACCCTTCCGAAAGTGACCCTGACAGGTTTGCAGAAAAAAACGTTTTACGACGTTTACGTCGTGCAGGATTGCGGCGACGGCGACGCCAGTGCGCCGGTAGGGCCCCTGAATTTTGAAACCTACTGGACCAACGACGTGGGTGTGGCCGGCGTGCTGACTCCAACCAGCGGCTGCGATCTGGGTGTGGAAACACTCACTATTCTGATGAACAACTACGGCGCTGCGCCACAATCCCTTATCCCTTTCAACTTTACCGTGAACGGACAGGAAGCAGGTGTGCCACAACCGCAGGACGGATTTTACACCGGCGTACTGGGTAAAGACAGCAGCGAAATTATTGAATTCGAAACAACCTACGACTTCTCCGCACCGGGCGAATACGTCATTCAGGTATTCACACAGATGGGCGGCGACGAAGACTTTACCAACGATACCACCACCTACTACCTCGTAGGCCGTCAGGTGATTCCTTATTTCCAGGATTTTGAAAACTGGTCGGGCGGCTGGACCGTCGACGAAACCAGCCAGAACCCTTCCTGGGCATTCGGTACCCCCAACAAAACACAACTGACAAGTGCAGCCAGCGGACAAAACGCCTGGGTGACCAGCCTAACCGGCTCTTATAATTCCAGCGAAAAATCATACCTGAATTCTCCCTGCTTCGACTTTTCCAACGTCACCGAAGATCCTACCATGGAGTTTTCGCTGTACTTCCAAACGGAAACCAGTTACGACGGACTTTTCCTCGAAGTATCGGTAGACGGCGGTGTTAACTGGGAAAAAATCGGCGCCATCGGCGAAGGTCAGAACTGGTATACGTTCAACAACACCATTCTCTCGCTCGGCGACGTGTGGGCAGGCCTCACTTCTCCAACCTGGGTAGTAGCACGGCACGGACTGCCAGGCACTGCCGGTGAAAGCGACGTGCGTCTGCGTTTCGGATTCGGTGCCGACGGTTCCGTTCAATACGAAGGTATCGGTATCGACGATATCCACATCTTTGTTCCGCTGGCCGACGACCTGGCGGCTTCTACCGTTCAAACCAGCGGCGCCGACAATGAATGCGGCGTAGCACAGGATAAAGTAACCCTGACCATCCTTAATGCTGGTACGCAACCGCAAAGTTTCTTCCAGGTAGGTTACTCCGTCAATGGCGGCGCACCTGTGATTGAAAACGTCGGTGCAACTACCGTTGCGCCGGATGAAACGTTCAGTTATACGTTTACCGTACCGTTCGACAGCCGCAACGGCGAGTTCAACATCCAGGCATGGACCTTGCTGCTCGACGAGCAGAACCTGTCCAACGATACGATCACTTACACGATCACACACATTCCTCCGGCACCGGATCCGCTGCCTTTCCATGAAGATTTTGAATCGGGCCCCGC
>JAKQJD010000414.1 GCA_029561355.1 Bacteroidota bacterium
GAAGCATACGTGCGGGCTTTTTAGCCGGTTGTTGCCCTCTCCGGACGCTTGTCCGGCAGGGCAATGTTATTTGCCTTAATGTTCTGATACCACGGCTTTCTCTACTACGAATGCATTCCCTTTTTCCCAGCGGAAATAATAGGTTCCGGGGGAATAACCCGGCAACTGAATTTCCATTTGTTCCGGGCATAACACCCAGATTTTCAACAATTTACCCGAAGCATCATATAAGGCCAGTTGCCCACCGGCAGAGGGCGCCTGAATCGTACACCTGCTCCGCATCGGGTTCGGGAAAATGAGCAGGCGCAATGCGGGGTCAGCCGGGTTCGAAACGGCAGATTCAAAGGATACCTGCGTAAAAGTGGTATTGGTCAAAACCGGACTGTTGTAGTCGAAATAAATGGCCGCCTGGTTGTGCAAAGGAGTTCCAATGGCTAACGTGCGTTTGGCGGCAATGGAAAAACTGAAAAAGCCGTGGCTGCCCGCCGGGTTGGAAATGGAATCGGACAAGTGGATCTGGTCGAATACAATTTCCAGTACGTGCCCGTCTTTCACCTGCCAGGTAAACGGATGGCTGGCGCCGATAACAGACAACGTGGTCAGATCGAGCCCTGCATCCAGCGTATCGATCAAACGAACGCATTCGGCCGGGTAATTGCCCGTATTTTGAAAGCGAATCGTGTACCGCAAAGGCATGCCCGCCGCTACCTCATCGGGAGTAATGTGGTCGCCCGGCCACACCTGTTTATCGTTCGGATCGTACGCGCCGACCACCGTGGTTGCTAGTTCGAAGGTATTATCAGCCAGGTTACTATCCGTATTTTCAGGCGTGGCGTAGGTATAAAAACGCATAATGGAGCCCAGCGCCGCCGTCGCTGCCACCCGAACCTGCACCGAAATAACTGTGTGCCCGGCAAACGGAATTCCAATTGTATTCCAGACCAGCGAATCCCCTGCAATCAAATCGGGCGCAGGATTGGCGCCGAGGTATTCAATATCGTTTGGCAATTTCAAAGAAACCGCAGCCGTAGCATCCGTTGTACCCACATTGGAAACACGCAGGAGAAGACTGTTTTCAAAACCGGGTCGCATGGCTGCCGTATTTGTAGCCGAACTACGGACGTCGGTAATATTTGCCTGAAATCCGATCCCGAAATCCTGACCGGAACTGATGCCGCTTGCCAGCCGGTACGGAGGCGTCACGCTCGCATACGCCACGGGTGCAATGGCGCGAACGGTATCGGCCGCAAGGTCGAAAGCCAGATTGTAGCGGCCCAGGCTATCCGTCAGCGCCAGTTGATCGGACAAAACGCTCACGACCTTGATATTTGGCAAAGGCAATTCTCCCGGTTCCTGCTGTCCGTTCTGGTTGTCGTCGGCAAACACCACGCCGCTGCTGCTGCCGGTAGCCACCGATCGCTGCCAGATGCCGTGCCACAGCATGGCGGCATACAAAACGCCGTTTTTCAGGGTTAAATCCAGTGCCGGCAAGTAGTCATTTTCCGGTAATCCCGTCTGAAACGGTCCCCAATGTTCTCCTTTATCGGTCGAAAAAAACAATCCCAGATCGGTGGCCGCCACGATCACGTTGCCCACGCCGATCATATCGTGAATGACGGTAAGTTCCGTCGGCGAACTGTTCAGGCCGGTCACCGGAAGCGTTTGGAAGTTGATACCGTCGTCCGAATATCGGATGTCCGTCCAGCGTGGCAGGAAAAAACGGCCGTTCACCCGAAACAATTCGCCGCCATAACCGGGGCCGCCGCTGGTGAGTGGTATCCAGTCGGTCGTGTTGGGCAGTTGCAGGAAAATATGTCCCGTATTGGTGGCCGCGTACAAAGAATCTCCCACGAAAAGGGTGTTGTACACGTTGTCGGTCACCGAAGGGCCGTAAATCACCGTGGCCGTCGGGTTTTCGGTGAGCGGTACTTTGTATACATTTTGATTGAGCGATACAAAAGCCTGATTATCATGAATATCTATACCACTCGTCGAATAACTGGATACGCCCGGATAGGAAATGTAGGTCCAGGTTTGTCCGCCGTCCAGCGATATCTGGTCGTACGTGATCAGCGTATCGGAACCCTGCACGGCCAGTTCGAGCGCCGAGGAACCCACGAAAGCCCCGGATTTGTTCCAGCCGGTGTTTTCATTTTCCCGGACGTAAATAGTGCGGTCGCTGGAATTGGGTGCAACGTCGAGCGCGTATAATTTATCGCCCCCGGCTTGCACGCGGTACACCAACTGCCCTGCAAAACCTGCACTGGCATCGGTCCAGTCGGCCCCGAAACTGCCGGACCGATACATACCGTTTTCTGAAAACAGGAGCCATTCGTTTCCATTTTCGTGTATTCCCCAGGGCACTTCAGGCGAAGTGAATACTTTCCACGTAACGCCGTAATCGGTCGTCCAGGCATACTGACCATAAATCAGGGCGAGCAGGCCTTTTTTGCCGGAACGTTTCAGCGTTACAACGTCCGGATCGAAACCGGGTGGCAGCGGGAGCGTTTGCCAGGTTTGTGCGGTGTCGAAGGAGACTTTTACGCTGATCGCCCCGCCATTCGACTGAACGCGGGTGACAATAGCGCTGTCCAGCACGACCACCTGATAATTGGTATTAAAACCCGGCGCAATCATGCGGGTAAAAAAACTATTGCCGCCATTTTGAGAAATCTGGAGATTGGCGCTACTACCGCCTTTTACGATCAGTCCGCCATTGGCATCCAGAAAATCCGGTAGCACGACACCGCCGCCGGGCAGGAACCCGATGGTGGCGCCGTTATCTTTGGAGCGCAGGTAATAATTGCTGGGTGTAACGGCCGCAATGATCAATGCACCGCCGGTTTTTTTGAGCGCAACATGGGTGGTAGGCGGCTTTTCATCAATTTCAGTCACCTTCCACGACTGCCCGCCGTCGGTGCTGGTCAGCAGGTCGCATCGCAACAGGCCGCGAACGAGGTACAGCGTATCCTGATCCGCCAGTCCGGCCACTATCGGCTCGATGCCCAGGTTTTCTACCCGGCTCCACTGCTGCCCGTCGACAGACCGGTACAAACCCGATTCCGAACCTGCCCAGTAGGCGCCGGCGTAGGATTCGAGGAAGAAAACGGCGCCGCCGAATGGGCCGGGGGTTTGTGACCACTGGGCGTGTGCTTTAAACTGGCAAATAATTGATAATGCGAGGATTGTGAGGAGACGGGTGACGGTTTGAGTCATGAGAGGGGGAGGTTTTTGAGGAGGTAAGTTAGACTTTGGAGATGAATGTTCCAAGGGCTCCTCCCAAGCACTGATGGGAGCAGCCAAAAGGTCCTATTGAGATGTATTTAGGTTCCATTACGATGTATTTAGGTCCCATAACGATGCCTTTCCGTCCGATTGATATCCGTTTCGGTTGATTAGAGATGTCATCTGCTCCTGCAAGGATACGTTTAGGTCGGAGAGAGAAGTGTTTAGGTTGTTTTGAGAAGTGTTCCGGTTCCCGACCTAAAGTTTTAGGTCCACCAACCTAAACGTTTAGGTATTGGGCCTAAAACTTTCGATCCGGGACCCAAACGTTTGGGTCTGACAACCTAAACGGATCTCAAAAAGACCCAAATGTTTGGGTAAATAACCTAAACGCTTCTCAAAAGAACCTAAATGAACCGATCAGTGCCTGTTTGTCATTTTCAACTTTCCAGGTCGTTTTCGTTTATGCCTGCGCCCTTGCAGATCCAGGATTTGAGTTGGGCGAAGCCGGGGGCTTGTTTTTGCTTAAGGGT
>JAKQJD010000444.1 GCA_029561355.1 Bacteroidota bacterium
ATAAGCAAAATTGCCGAAATTTTTAAAAGTCGGATCGTACTCCGAACAACTCACGGTGATATCCGGCAGGTTGTCGCATACCGGCGGAAAGGTGTCGCGCAAAATGATCCGGCCCGTACAGTCTGAAAAATGCCCTTCTCCAAAAGTTTCCGGCACCACACCCTGCGGCACCTGAATGTCGTACACGCGCAGCATGGCTGTCAGCGTATCGGCCTGATCGGCGCAGCACAACAAAATCTGGTCGGCAAAATCGGCATTTTCAGCGCAGGCGCCTGCTGAGAGGAGTTTTATCTTGAAAGAAGCAGGCAAACAATCGTCATCGGAACCGGCATCCAGGGCGCTTGCGGGTGCGGCGACATGCCCGTCCGCATTCAAAAAAACCTCCGCCAGTGTAGCGCAGACCGCCGTCGGCGGATCCAGGTCGAGCAAAGTGATGGTCCACTGGCAACTACCCGTATTGCCGCATTGGTCCGTGGCAAGGTAGGTGATGACCGTAGCACCGAGCGGAAACCCGGTAACGTCGGGCATCAGGCCCATTTTTTGGTTGTCGGCCATTTCATTTCCCGGAAATGCCGTCAGTGTACCTGCCTGGGTGCGCGGCATATTTCCCTGCATCCAACTTGCCGTAAAAGAGGTAATCCCGGAACAGGCATCGCTGATTTCCACATCGGGCAGCGGAGCGGTTACCAGGCAGTCGCTGGCGTCGAGGGTGGCGGTCAATTGATCCGGGCAGGATACCAGCGGCGGCAGATTATCCTGAATATCAATAATTTGCAAACCTTCCCGTTCGTCGGAAGTTTCCGAATCCAGCAAATACCATTTCCGGTAAATCCGTGCAGCATGGCCGCAGGTAACGGCAACGCTGTCGACATGGGTGAACACCATCGCGCAGGCATTGAGCGGAAAAATGTGGCCTGCCAGTTCGATATACGGCAGTCCGGCCGCTGCGGGTGATTCATTCAGTGTATCGCTGCATTCGAACGTGATATCCGCCGGAAAAAACACTTCCTGCAAATTGCTCTTTATCTGATAAATGTATTGTTCGCAACTCGATTTATTACCGCTGTCGTCTGTGGCAGTCCACACACGGCGGGTGTATTTGAGCACCTGCGTTTGGGGATCAAATTCGTCGACAAAAGTCAGAAAACTGAGAAAACTGGTATCCGTCACTACACCGCAGTTGTCCGAAATTTGCGGATACGCATTTGCAATACCCAGGCTGTCGAGCAGAAATGCAGGCGAAACGGGCGCTACCTCGCAAGGGATAAAAACATCGGGGCAAATAATATCGGGACCTTGTTTGTCCTTTACCATGATGTTTCCCCAGCAGGTATTGTCGTTGTGGATGTTGCGCACCCGGGCGGCAAAGGTTTTGTTTTTATCTGCCGGACCAATGTTCGCCGGGAGCCAGGGGCCGTTGCCGGCAGGCGCCGTCCGATCTATTTCCACCACATAACTTTGGGGGCAACTGGCGAGTTCATTTTCAACCAGTAAATCCCAGTCCGGCGTGGCCGAGCAGTTATCGCCCAGTTCCACCACTACGATATCCTCGCAGATCAGCGCAGTACTGTAATCCATCACCGTGACGGTAAAAGAACAGGTGGCGGTATTACCTGCTGCATCGGTCACCAGAAAGGAATTCACCGTTGCGCCGATCGGAAATGGCGCGCCGGAAGGCAATCCGCCGGGTTGCGTCAGCACGAATCCCGGCTGGTTGTCGTAGGCCACCACGGTGTAGTTCAGTACCGTATCGCATTGCGCCGGACCCAACTGGTACGTGGCGCCTGCGGGGCAATTGATGGCCGGCGGGAGCGAATCGGCCAGCATTTTTGCCGGTATTTCGTGTAGGAAAGGTAGTCCGGGCGCCGTATTTTCCGCTTGTAACCATCCAAGGAAAAAGGCAAAAGGGAAGAGTAATAATCGGTTCATAAGTATGAGCGGGAAAGAACAATGGGTAATTAATTATGATGAAAAATTATACTACCAAAACCAAGCCGATCTTTTTTAGAGGGTGAGAGAAGTGAGAGGGTGAGAGGGTGAGAGAAGTGAGAGTTCGTAGAGTACACCGCTTCGCTCATTATAAATAAGATAATGGAGCGAAGCGGTGTACTCTACGAACTCTCACTTCTCTCACCCTCTCACTTCTCTCACTTCTCTTTAGGCCCACACCGTGCATCCTTCCGTACAATTCGTACAAATATCGATCTGGTCGCGGCCGCGCAGAATATTGCTGCGAAAAGTATCGTAGGCAGGGCTATGCCAGAGTTGGCGGAAAGACGTTTTTTTGAGGTCGCCCAGGCGATGCAGGGCATCCTTGTCGAAACAGCAGGGCACCACGAGGCCGTCCCAGGTAATGACGCAGGAATGCCATAATTTCCAGCAATGATTGGCCAGGGCGTTTTTCACCGTCCAGGAGCCGTCGGCTTGCTGTCGGTAGCGGGCAAAGCGGTCGATGGTCGGGATGAGTGGGTTACCGTGCTCATAATCATACACTTGTGCGGTTTTCAGTTTCACCTCATCTACCCCTATTTCTTTGGCCAGCCGGAATATTTCCGGGATCTGGTGTTCGTTGGGGCGCACCACGAGGAATTGAAAAACGATGTGCGGGTGCCGGGCGCCGAGTTTCTTTTTCCAGGCCACCACATTGCGGGCGCCTTGCAGCACGGCTTCCAGTTTGCCTTCCACGCGGTATTGTTCGTAGGTTTCCTGGGTGGTGCCGTCTACGGAAATAATGAGCCGGTCGAGGCCCGATTCGACAGTGCGCCGGGCATTTTCGCTGTTCAGAAAATGGCCGTTGGTGCTGGTAATGGTAAAAATGCGCTTTTCGTGGGCATAGCGCACCATGTCCAGAAATTTAGGATTGATGTACGGCTCGCCCTGAAAATAGAAGTAGAGGTAGAACAGGTCGCGGTGCAGTTCGTCGACCGTGCGCCGGAAAAAATCCTCTTTCATATTGCCCGTATCGCGGCTGAAAGCCCGCAAACCGCTCGGACATTCAGGGCAACGCAGGTTGCAGGCGGTAGTAGGTTCCACGCTCACCGTCACCGGCAAACCCCACTGCACGGGCCGTCGCAGAAAGCGGGTGAGGTAATACGACAGTAGCACCCGGGCGAAGTTCCAGGCGCGGCGGGGTGTGATTTTACGGATAAAATTCAGGCTGTCGTTCCAGTAAATAGGCATGATGCAAAGGTAGACTATGATTTTAATATGATTTACTAACCGGTTTCAGGAACCTTTCAAGTCATCGGATGACTCTGAGTCATCCGATGACTTGAAAGGTTCCTGAAACCGGTTAGTAAATCATATTAAAATCATAGTCCTATCTTTGCCATAAAAACGCATGTCTACAGAATCCAAAACCGGTAAAGGCATCCAGCGTGAAACGATCCTGCTGATCGGCATGGCCGTCATCGGACTGGCAGGCCTCGTGGCCTTGCAACTGGCCCGGAAGGATGCCACCCAACCCAAGGAAAAATCGCTGGTACAGGCCGAGAACCAGCAACATAGCAGCGATGCCCAGACGTCGGCGCCGCTACAGCGCATCCCGGGCGAACTGCTTCGCACCAGCGAATACCCCGAAGCGGGCAAGCCTTTTAAATTTTACATGATCAAATCCAGCAACGGCCCCAAATACGAAC
The DNA here is from genome assembly GCA_029561355.1 of Bacteroidota bacterium. GTDB lineage: Bacteria > Bacteroidota > Bacteroidia > Chitinophagales > Saprospiraceae > M3007. The sequence goes on from JAKQJD010000444.1 coordinate 3,639, forward strand.
TCGATTTCGGCGATGGCAGCGCCAGGAAATCCTTCGTCAACGGGGTGGTCAGCCATACCTTCCGGCAGCACGGCCCCTGCATGGTCACCCTCTACGCCACCTACGAAGGCGAGGAGGTTCGGCTCGACACGCTTCAAAAAATCGTGGCCCGCGTAAAAATAGATGCCCCGGTTGCACCTATTATCGATTATTGAGTAGTTTTACCGCTATTCAGAAACGGGCGGCACTCTTTCCGGCACGTGACTTCTGTTTGCTCAATCAAATCAACGAATCAATAAAATCAACAATGAAGAAAATCGGAATTTTACACGGTAAAGAGCGTTCTTTCCCGGAGGCTTTCGTGGCACGCGTCAACTCCAAAAATGTAAAAGGCGTGTTTGCCGAACCGACACTGGTGGATGAACTCATGCAGGGAGAACCAACGCCCTATGCCGTCATGATCGACCGGATCAGCCAGGACGTGCCCTTTTACAAGGCGTACCTTAAAAATGCAGCCCTGAACGGCACCGCCGTACTCAACAACCCGTTCTGGTGGAGCGCCGACGAAAAGTTTTTTAACAACTGCCTCGCTACCAAAGTAGGCGTTCCCGTGCCCCGCACCATTTTGCTGCCTTCGAAAGAAATGCCGCCGGATACTTCCGGTCAGAGTTTCAGCAACCTCAAATACCCGCTCGACTGGGAAAAAATGATCGATTACCTCGGCGGTTTCCCGCTTTTCATGAAACCCCACTCGGGCGGCGGATGGAAAAGCGTGTATAAAGTGGAAAATTTCGATGAATTTTTCCGCGACTACAACGAAACGAACACCCTCGTCATGCTGCTGCAGGAAGCCATCGACTTCGACTCGTACTTCCGCTGCTACTGCCTGGGTGGCAAATACGTGCGCATTATGGACTATGAGCCCCGCAATCCGCACCACCTTCGCTATGTAGCCGACCATAAAGTATCGAAAGAACTGCGCGAACAAATGCACGATTACGTGCTGCGTCTCAACCACGCGCTGGGCTACGACTTCAATACCGTAGAGTTTGCTATCCGCGACGGTATTCCATACGCTATCGACTTCTGCAACCCCGCTCCGGATGCCGACCTGGCCTCCGTGGGTGAAGAAAACTTCGAATGGGTGGTGGAAAATGCCGCCAACATGGCCATCGAAAAAGCACTGGCACACAAAGAAGGCGGCAACAACCTGACCTGGGGCACCTACGTCAGCGGCGCCGTCAGCGGCATGCTGCCTTCGATGCCTTCCACTGAAGGAGCGGCGGCTAAAAAGGCAACCCACAAGGCGTCGAAAGCAAAAAAGTAAGATGC
>JAKQJD010000453.1 GCA_029561355.1 Bacteroidota bacterium
CCGATCAGGGATTCGCCGTTCTGCGCATCTTTCAACACACCGTTTATGGTGATGGAATTTTGCCCGTACATTCCAGCACCGGCAAGTAAAAAAAGCAAAAGGAGTTTGTGTTTCATATGTTCGTGTTCAGGTAACAGGTAAGACGGGTGTTTTAACAGGTGTAAAAAAATATTGTTCCGTCAAGACGGTTTTAATGCTGGCCCAAGGGAATATCATTCGACGAAGGGCGGGAAACATTCGATTCAGGAACTGTAATTCCGGACGTTCTGGTTTTCGTTTTTTTCTTTTATTTGGGAAAATCATTAACGGGTACGGTGAAACCAAATTTTAAACTGGAAGGTGTTTTCAACCAAATGCACGAAAACTTCAACATCCGGTAAAAAAGAAAATAGAATGGATTAGCGGTTGGAGTTGTTGTAAATATTATGTTATTTTATAGGTCGTATTGAAAAAAGGCTGTCGGATAGGCCACGGAAAATGAGCACTGTTGAGGTATCCGAGTAATATCTGATCAAGGGAAAGACATCGCTTCAGCACCTGGATTATTTTACTCACTATAAACTTCATCACGTATGAAAACACCCGCGTTTTCTCTCGTCGCTTTGTTGCTCGCCTCCTCCCTTTCGGCACAGGTTACATTATCAGGATCCCTGAGCGGCAACTACGAAAGCCTCGTATCTGCATTTGCCGTCATCGAAAACAGCATCAGCGGAGGCACTATTTACGTCAGTATCACACAGGACATCACGACCACGGAAACAGCCTTGCTGGAAGGCTCGCTGTCGCGGGTCGTCCTGCGCCCGGTGGGACAGCGCACCCTGACCATGACGGTGGCCAACAAACCCCTGATTCACCTGAAAAACAGCAAAAATGTGTGGATCGACGGCATTAGTCTGACTGGCGACTCTACCCTTACGCTCGTCTGTACCGCCGCCGGCAGCAGTGCTGCAGTGGTGTTCCTGGAAGGTGACGCCGCCAGGGACCATATTTCCTCGTGTACCATACGCGGCGGTACGATTACGACTGCTTCACAATTCTACGGAGTGTTGGCTATCCACAATTCGCTGGGAAATATCGGCTGCGACCAGGACACCATTTCAGGAAACCTGATCCGGGAGGCCGTTGGTACGGCACTGCCTTACATCGGGATCTCTATGGAAGGCAGGAGTTCTACCGTTGCCAACAATAATTGTATCATTGAAAACAACCAGATTGTCAATGTTTTTAATGCCGGTGGCTTTTCCGACGGTATTTTTTCATACCGGTACAACAAAAGCACACGATTTACCGGCAACCATATTTATCTGACCAATCCGCTGGTGGTCAGTACAGGCGCCGCAGCTCCGAACATCCGCGGTATTGAAATCGTCGACGGCAGTAGTTCCACGCTGGCCGGCGGGTTCGTGGTGCAGGGCAATTGGATCGGTGGTACCGGGCCGTATTGTTCCGGTGCGCCCATGACTTTTGGAAATACGGCGGGGGCGATCAGTTTTTTCGGGATTTTCATCTCGAGCGGCACGGAGTTATCTACCGTCGATGATAACCACATCGCCAATATGGACCTGCAATTTCACGATCCTTCCAACCCGAACTGGTACTTCTTCGAGGGGATATTTACGGCAGGTGGAAATGTAGAAGTCGGCACGGGACAAGGCAACTGGATCGGATCGGATACTTCTACGCAAAGTATTGTATTACATTGTTTTAAAAGCAATTCAGGTTTCGTCAGTTCCTCCGGCATCAACGATCAGGGCAGCACTTCGATTACGATTGCCAATAACCACATCGGGGGCATCGCCATGGATATTCTTAATGCAGGTTCGTCCGGGACGGTGTCCCTTTCCGGCATTAATGCCTATCTCGGCGGCGGCAATATCCATGACAACTTCATTGGCGCTCCGGGAATACCCAACAGCCTGGAAGCGGATTACGTAGATCAGGATGTGGAAATATTCGGTATTTCACTCGAAAGCGGCGCATATTCGGTCACCAGCAACCGGATTTCGGGCATGAGCAATGCAGCGGGCATCATCAGCGGCATCCTTTTTTCCTACGGCGCCAACAGTGGAAACAGTCTTACAAGCAAGCATAATTATATTTCGGATTTGCAGGTGCCCGACGGAGCCGGTTCGGGCGCAGATGTGGCAGGAATCAACCTGGCCGCAAATGCGGCACAGGCCCAAATGGCCCTGAACATGGAATGGGATACGATCCGGAATTTAAGGATTGGCGAGGGGATCGTCGACGAAGCCTACCTGTTCGGCTTCGTGTCCAGGTATTTTTCGGGCAATGCTAATTCCGCTTTCTTTTGCAACGGCACCCTCAAAAATTGCCTCATTGAAAACCTGGAAAACAGGTCCACTGGATTGAGTACATCCTGCGCGGGTATCAACCACTGGGTTGGTTACAAAGGCGGTTTTACGATTTCCGGAAATACCGTGCATAACCTGAGAAGTTCCTCTGATGAACTGGCCGGTATCGTTTGTGCTCCCGCTTCGCCTGCGATGATGACCAATTCCACGCAGCGGGTGACCATTACAAAAAACCGGATTTCGGAATTGGTAAATGAGCGGATAACGGAGGCCAACGTTATCGGGATCGAAGTTTCCGGGCGGCTGCCCCTGGTTACTTCCAACCGGATTTTTGACCTTCAAATGCCTAATGCCAACTCCACGTACAGCCTGGTACAGGGCGTTCAGGCATACGACGTGCTCGGCACCCAGACTGTCAGGATTCAAAACAACATGATCGCGCTGAACCACAGCACACATGCGAGTGCACGCGCCGCTGGTATTTACGCAGCAACGTACGACGCATCCGGTACAACCATCGATCAAACGAACGTGGAATTCAACTCCATTTACATCGGCGGCGAAGGCGACGGATTTACTGCGGCGTTTATGAAAGACGGTACAGGCAGGGTATCGCTGCTCAACAACATTTTTTATAATGATTGCATAGGCCTGGGCCCGCATACCGCAATCGCCAACATGGCTGCCGAGCCTGCAATCAACTGGACCGCAAATGCTTCCGATTACAATTATCTGGTCAGCCCCGACCCTGCTGCCCTTAATCTGTGGGGGAGCGCATCCCAGGATATTTTCTCCTGGCAATTGGCAGCAAACAGCGATCTGCATTCCTTTACCAGGACCTCCGGCATCGCTACTTTTCCGGAAGACCTGTTTGTCGACAAAACTATTGCCAATCTGGACCTTCGCCTCGATCACTTGGATGAAGTTTTGGTGCTGCAAAATGCCGGCATCCCGGTGTCGGGTATTTCGCAGGATTTTTTCGACAATTTCCGCGATCCCAACACGCCGGATGTCGGCGCCCGGGAGTTCGCTACGATCGTGGGCGTGAAATCTGCCGGTTTGCAGGATATTTCATTAAACGTTTCCCCGAACCCGGCCACCGATTTTGTCGAGGTGAGCGCAACTGCCTTATTATCAGATGATTATATTTTGCGGATGACCGATGCGCAGGGCAAAATCTGCTTTGAAGGCACCCTGGATGCAATCGAAGGTTTTACAAAAAATATACCCCTGAAGCAATTGCCTGCAGGGGTATATCTGTTGACCGTTGCTACTCTGGAAGGTGCGGTCACGAAGCAAGTGGTGAAATTGTGATTTACAGAATCCGTTATCCGGTTGGCAATCCCGGTTTTCAAAATGGATTCACCTGTCAGTTATTCAGGTAAATCCTGCATTCGAAACGTTGTTCGGAATTGACAACCGGATATCGGAATTTGTAAATCTTGTAAAACGCTGCCTTACTGCACGGTCAGTTTCCTGATGACCACACCGTTCTCCGCCTGCGTTTTAACCAGGTACATACCCGGCATCAGACCTTCCAGACCGACACGCAATACGCTGCCCTGCAACAGGTCGTAGCGGCCGGTTTTCACCAGACGCCCGTCGATGCTGTACAAGGTCACT
>JAKQJD010000473.1 GCA_029561355.1 Bacteroidota bacterium
GAAACACCAAAAACCATACACGTCTTACGCTATTGGCGGGCGGAAGAGGCCGGACTCGTAATCGCCGGAAGGGAGCAAGGCGTTGTCGAGCGGCATTTTATTGGAAACGATGATTTCCCGCCCGCATGAAAACGTCATGGCCGGGAGCGGGCAAGGCAAAGTGGATTCTGCCAGGGCGCTGTGCGAACAATGCAGCGGCAATTTTGCATGCTCGTCGCATTGATGCTCGTGCCGTACGTTCAGGTAATGATCGATGAAGAAAGCGCCGAACGATAAATCAGGTGCTTCCGACTGATGCATACGGAAGTGGTCCAGCAACATGGGCAAACGCAAAACCTCCTCCAGCATGTTGTGGCCGGTGGAAAACTGCAAAATAAGTACCCAGAGCAAGAGGCGCTTCATGCGGCGAAGGTAAGGAGTAATGCCGATGATTTTTATGAAATTATTGATGGAAGTGCTGAATCCAATTGATTTACGATGTAATCGTACATTGTATTCAGCACTTCCATCACTACCGCTAACAGGTCTCCAGCACCTGTTGAAGCCTCTTAAAATCCTTTTAGCAGATCATAAAGTACTGCTAGCAGGTCTCGGATACCCGCTAACAGTACTTCAAGACCCGCTAGCGGATCATTTATTATCGCTCAGGCCATTAGGATTGCCTTCAGCGATACTTCAACACCCGCTAGTGGCTCTTTTACATCCGCTCAAAGCACTCAGATTGTCTTTAGCGATACTTCAACACCTGCTAGCGGCTCTTCTAAACCCGCTCAAGGCACTCCGAATGCCTTTAGCAATACTTTAGGACGTGCTGAACATACTTCAATCCACTTGCTTCGCTTGTTGAGCCCGTTGGGCGGCACGGCTCCGGCCACTCTTGATTTTGTGGTGGTGGTGTTTTTGCAAACGCTCATGGATGGCCTGGGCCGGACCGGAACCGGAGCGCGCCGCAGTAGCCACCAGCCGGTAAAAAACGGACGCGCCGTTGTAGGCTTCCTTGCCGGCCAGGATTCGGTTGCGGCGCACGTTTAGCAGCAGTTCGGACAAGGTATTTTCCAGTTCCAGCAATTGCTCGTTGCAGGCCAGGTCGCGGCTGATTTCTTCCGCGTTCAGATACGGCGGCGTAATGTCGGATGCGCCGCTCATTTCGGCCAGGCAATTGCGCACGAACGTTTTGTCGGCATCGCTGATCTTGTACATGCGCTCGATTTCTTTCTGCGTCAGTTGCACTAAAAAGGAAAGTCGTTGGGAGACTTTGTCTAAATCGGACTTGGTAGCAGCGAGTTCTTCCGCGCTCAACAAGGCGGAGATGCGGTTGGAAGTGAGGTCTATCATTTTTGGAAGGAGGTTGATAGGTGGGGAATGTGTTTTCAACGACGGCAGGCGCCGGAGGCTTTGCTGTCGGGATGGAAAACGGATGCGGATTTGGAAGTAGTGTGTTGGGGGAGGGAAATTTATACCGCGCGTCACCGGGTTTTGTGCTTCGAAGAAACGTTTACAAAACTGTGAAACGTTTAGTAAACGTTTCACATGGCGGCGAGGTGCACCAGACTTGACGCGCATAGCAAATGCATCGAAAAGCGTAAAGCCGGCAACGTCGACTCAACTTTATAAGATACATTGTCGGCATTATTAATTTCAACGATATGAGATACCTCGTACTATTGATGCATTTTCAGGTGGGTCGGCCGACTTCTCTTCGCGGCAACTGCAAGCGGCGATCAATCACATTTACAAATATGTCCAGCCGGATTCCCTTTATACAGGTATCTGGAGAAAGAATACTGCCTGATTCTACAGGCTAGAAACGTTCAGGTAATAGTAGCGTGTTCGGGATTTTTTGCCGGGCGTATCCACCCTGATAACCGATAACTGATAACCGATAACAAATACCCAACTCACAACAACGCCTGCATTTCCTTCCAGTGGTACACCTTCACTTTTTCCGTTGAATTGCCCGCAGCATTCACCATGGCGTACGCAATTTCTTTACCCTCTATGCCGCGATATTTGCTGTTAAAAAACAGAGGGTTGATCACGGAAAACAGCCCGATAAACACCTTTTCCATCGGACGTTTTTCCTTGCGATGGCCCATGATCATCGACGGGCGGAACAGGTGCGTGTGCGCATAATCCAGCGCCAGAATATCGCGCTCCATCTCGCCTTTGGTGCGTATATAAAAAACGCTCGAATTCGCATCCGGCCCCACCGCCGATACCACGAATACGGAAGTAGCGCCGTTCTCTTTGGCGATCCTGGCAGCCGTTACAGGATAGTCGTGGTCTATGCGGTAATATTCCTTCGGGTCGGGCGTATTCTTTTTGGTAGTGCCCAGCGCGATAAAAACATCGTCGGCCACTAATTTTTCTTTCAAAGAAGGCAATGTATCCAGGTTGCCGATCAGGGTTTGCAGTTTGACGTGCGTGATACCCGGATCTTTCCGAACCACGATCGTTACCTGGTCATAGTCGGGGCTGTTCAGCAAGGCATCCAGCAGGTAGGAGCCTACGAAGCCTGTGGCGCCGAAGAGGAGTGCTTTTTTCATATCGGTAAAAGTCAGGTTTACAAGTGTCCCTATCAAACACTTGTAGGCTGCTTC
>JAKQJD010000482.1 GCA_029561355.1 Bacteroidota bacterium
CGACTGGCAGGCGGAATACCCACATGCGGGCCGGGCCGAATCCCTGGCTGCGGTATTGGCGGATGCTGCCATCGATCTGGTGAGCATCTGCTCCCCCAATGAAACGCATTTTGACTATGCCCGGCAATGCCTGCTGGCGGGCAAACACGTTCTGGTGGAAAAACCCTTTACGGCTACTGCCGCCGAAGCGGAGGCACTGATCGCTCTGGCCCAAAAGCAAAACCGGCATGTATTCACCTTTCAGAACCGGCGTTTCGACAGCGATTTTTTAACCATCCGGCAACTGCTGGCCGATGGTGCGCTGGGCGGCTTGCTTCGCTATGAAGCGCATTTCAACCGCTTCAAGCCGCTATTGAACCCCAAAAAATGGAAGGAGATACCGGGAGCGTCCAATGGAATTCTGTACGACCTGGGCGCGCACCTGATCGACCAGTGCATCGCCCTGTTTGGCGCCCCGCTGTCCGTGAAGGGCGAGACCTATACCCAACGGGCCGGATCGGACATCAACGATGCCTTCGACCTCTGGCTCGACTACGGTACCATGAAAGCCTATCTGCATGCCAGCCTGATGGTACGGGAACCCGCCCCCCGTTATGTGCTGCACGGCACAAAGGCTTCATTTGTCAAATACGGGATTGACCAACAGGAAGATCAATTAAAAGCGGGGCTCTTACCGGGTATGCCGGGGTTTGGCGAGGAACCCGCTACGCTCTACGGTACTTTATACACAGAAACAGGCGACGTACGCCGGGAGGAAAAAGTGGAAAGCAAGCCGGGAAACTGGCAGGCCCTGTTTGACAATATGGCCGACGTACTCCTGCACGGGGCGACGCCGATCATCCGGATGGAGGAAGTGGTGCAACAACTTCGGGTGATCGAGCAATTGTCCGCTGGTAATTAGGCTGTAGGATTACCTTTTTGGCCGTTGTGGGCGACTCCGCCAAGGGCGACATTCGGTTCGGTGTTCGGTGTTCGGTGTTCGGTGTTCGGTGTTAAAAAATATCGAATATCGAACACCGAATATCGAACTCCGAATAAAGTGTAAATGGTTGAATGTAATAATTTTTCAGCCGTTGTGGGCGACTCCGCCAGGGGCGACATTCGGTTCGGTGTTCGATATTCGGTGTTCGGTGTTCGGTGTTATTTTTGTTTTGGCCGTTGTTGGCGTCCCCGCCATAGCCGTCAGGCTAAGGCGGGGACGCCAACAACAAACGGAAATCCCAAACACGCTAAGTAAGCCCTTTTCGTAAACGTGCAGGTATCTACCGCCGGCATAGAGGTGCCGGCTGTTCCCAAACCTTTTATTCCTGAATCATCGTTTTTACCGTGGCCTTTTCCGTGCGGGTTTCCAGCGTCACGAAGTAGGCATTTCCGACATTTATCCGGGGCAGTTTCCGGGTGACAATGTTTTCGCCGGGGAACAGGTTTTTCAGTTCTTCCCGGTCGATCAGTTTGCCATTCAGATCGGATATACTCAACCAGACACGGGTGGAAGTTCGCAACTGGAATTTAACCCCGAAAACACCGTTGTTGGGGTTCGGGAAGACCTGCATTTGCAAAGATCCCGTGCTTTGTGTATTCAGTTCGTGTGATGCGGAGGAGGCGTTTTTCACAACAAAAACCTTGAAAATCTGGCTGCTGGCAACACTCTCCGTGCCGGTATTGACCCAAAAGATATTGGCCTCCGTGCTTGCGATTCCACCGTACACGTAGCCGACCAGGGTCGTGTCGGCGGATAAATCATCGAGTTTGACAACCTCGTTCGAATACGACGGCAGGTTTTCAAGTGGAATAAATTCCGCGCTCGCCCCCAGCAAAGCGGGCATTTCTACGGGGAGTTTATACTCT
>JAKQJD010000483.1 GCA_029561355.1 Bacteroidota bacterium
TAATATTACATAAAGCAAACGCCTCATTTGAACACTCTTATATACGCGGTTTGGCCGTTCAGGCTTGGCTTTGTTCCGCTTACGTGAAAATCAATACTATTGCCCACTGTGTTGACTAAAAAATCCCGCTCATCTCCCGGTACGTCGGGGTGATAGTTTTGCCGTCTTACAATCACCATCACATTATCGGGCTTTGAGGGTAGCGTAAACACGTCCGTTGGTATTTCTACCTTGTCAAGTGCTATAACCGCTTCGTATGTGTACCACGATCCCGGCAGTGCGGTACCCGACAACTCCAATCCAAACGACGCGAACGGGCTTCGTAAAAGATTCAGGTAAATTCCGCACGTATTTTCGGTTATGGTGAACCCGGAAGGCAAAGAACCACCCAAAAGTGCGTACTGCGCACAAGTAAAAGTTCTCGCTACTGTCCCGTTTGTTCCTGTTATTGCTCCCATTCATCCATCATTTTATTGCCCACAATACAGATTTGCGCAAATATGAAAACTACTCCTGCAATAACCGCCGCAAGCGCGTAGTATAGCCCGTTTCTAAACCCGATCAGGATTGCCAGCGACCAACAAAACAGGAACGCGCCAACTTTCCATGCGGGCGACATATCGGCCCACCACTCGACTACGCGGCCCCATGAAGCAGCGGCGAATGCGAGTAGCACGGAAAGCAAAATGAGTGTCCAGTGTTGTGGTTTCATGGTCAGAATATCAGGGTGTAGATGAGATGAAAACCGGCGGACCAAACGATCCAGGCCGCCGACATGCACAGCACGAGCGGCAGGGGCCTGATGCGTAGTGAGCCGTAGTCGTACATGCCGAATGCCAATACCACAAACCCGCACCTCGTAAACACCCTCTCCAATTCCCCAAACAGGTGGTAAGCATCCGTCACGAATACGAATACCGTCGTACTACCCGGAAACGCCGCCCCCTGCGCCTGTATGCCGCCTTCGTACTTTTGCCGCCACGAGAGCGCCGGATTCCACCACAGC
>JAKQJD010000115.1 GCA_029561355.1 Bacteroidota bacterium
CCCCGGGTCTCGTAATGATCAAGATATCTCTGTATAACACAGAGCCAAATGGAAGCAAATAATCCAAATGAAACGAGTTGAAAAAATCAGGAGATACGCTTCATTTTTTTTCAATCATTTGCCTGATTTTAGATAACTGCGCCCTCAAGCGGATCATTTATCTCGCTTTACACTGGCTGATAAACCTCTAAACCCCGATGCCATTAAGCCACGTCCTTGTGATGTGGCTTTTTTTATGCCCTTCTTTCCGGTATCAAAGGCACGAAGTTTGTTACGAATCCGCAATCCGACGTATTATTGCTTTGGCAAATCAAAACATCCATCCGGTTATGCGCATCAAACTTTCTGTAATTTTAATCCTCTGTGCCTGCTCTTTCAGCATTTCAGCGCAACAGCCGCTTTCTTCTTCCTTAAAAAATATAGCCAACGTCGTCTCCGACTCTTTCGGAGCGCCGGTAACCACTGTTGAGGCCTTCTTTAAGGAAGCGCTCAAACTGGAGCAAAAAGACGGCGTACCCGCAACCGTTTTTATCGGCCTGGCTATCCTCGAATCGGCTGGTTTCAGCAGTTATTTGTACCAGAAAGCCAGAAACCCGTTCGGGATGAAAGCCACTTCCGTGTGGAAAGGGGAGAAATTCATGATGTGGCACGAGGGCAAAATGACCGCCTTCCGGCAATATGAGGATCCGGGCGAAGCCGTTCGTGATTTTGCCACTTTCCTGCGAAGCAGGAAATGGTTTGCCGATGCCCTCCGATGCCCGTCAGGTGATGCGGAGTGTTTTCTGGAAGGCTTGTCGGCGAGACAAGGCTCAAAAAAATGGGAATACGAGCCTGGCTATGCCAGAGACCCGGAATGGGCCAACAAGATCCGAAGGGTTATTGCCAAGTATAAACTGCAGGAACTTACAGCCAAAATCAAATAAGCCAACCATCTACCAGGTTTGGCTCTGGTTCCAGGATGGAGGTGGAAAATACCGCTGCTGACCTTCGTCCTGCGCGGAGTTGTTTTCCTGTTCCATTTGTATCCGCAGTGCTTCCGCTTCCAACAGTCGCTGCATTTTGGTCTTTTCAAAAACATCTCTCGGCAGGAAATATTGTTTCTGCTGGTCGCGTTCGTCGGCAAACGGATCGTCGGGCCGCACCTCCTCTTCTTCCAGTTCGGTCTTGAACCAGAAAGAGGTAAATATCCCGACAATACTTCCCAACAGGTGGCTTTCCCACGATATCCCTTCCTGTTCCGGAAGTATTCCCATAAACATACCGCTGTAAAGAATCATTACAATGGCTGCCAGCATGATGGATCGCAAACTGCGCCGAAAAATACCGTTCCAGAATATAAAGGATACCAGTCCGTACACCACACCGCTGGCGCCGATGTGGGAAACCGGCCTGGCAAAAATCCAGACAGACAAGCCTGTTAACAGATAAATGGTCCAGAACGCGCGCATGGCTACTTTTTTGTAGAAATACAGCGTCATGGCCGTCAGCACAAACAGCGGAAATGTGTTGGACAAGAGGTGCTCCCAACTGCCGTGCACCATCGGGCCGGTCAGAATGCCCTGCAAACCCCATATACGGCGTGACATGATGCCATACATGCCCGGGTCAAAACCCTCTCCCCACTGGTATAATTGTACCAGCCAGATGGCGGCAATCAGAAACAAAGGGAAACGGATGCTGTCGTAAAAGTGCTTTCTGGTAATCTCCAGGCTATCCGTTTCGCTATCGATAAGTGCGCTCAAAAGGTGGAAATTTTGAGTGATGAGAATGGTTGGTTTTTATGGGTTTATGGGTTTATGGGTTTATGGGTTTATGGGTTTATGGGTTTATGAGGGTTGATATTCATCGGCTCGGGGTAAGGAAGATTGCAAACTTAATAGAGTGGATGAATATCAACCCTCATCAACCTTTATCAACCCATCAACCCATCAACCCATCAACCCATAAACCCATAATCAACTATCGCCCCAACGCAAGTTGCACCCCCAAACCAAACACCGGTCCTCCCATAGGCATTGATTCCGCTTTGGGAGTTATACGAAGGCTCAGGTCGTCGCTCACGTCGAAACTCTGCAGGTGTGCGTCAACAAAAGCATCCGCAGCCGCCAGCAGGTATACCAAACCCAATCCGAGGGAAGTTTGTTCGACATATTTTCTCCATTGATCGCGGTACGCTTTCATGGAGGTCTTGTCGATCTGGTTGTAAGGCGCCTCCGTCGGATTGGTGTTGTCGTCGCCATCGACCAGAAGGATGTAATTATCGCGCAGTTTGCGGTACTGTTTTACGTTTTGAACTTCTACCCAGGTCATGCCTCCCAGCGCACCGTAAACGATGGGGATTTTCCACCAGCTTTTATTGTAAGCCTGGCCGGCGCCCGGCAATGCCAGGGAAAGGAAAGCGGCCTTGCGCGGATTAGGATATTTATCCGTAAAAAAACGCCGGACAAATCCCTGTTTGCGCACCTCTTTCGCAGTGTCCGTTTGTGCAACGGCGGAAGTGGAATCAGGCAACACGATCACCTGTCCGGCAGGTTCCTGCGCCTGCAAAAAAGGCGCATACGCCAGAAATAGTAAAAATGAAAAAACGACGCGAAACTTCATATGACAAAGGTAACGCAGGAGTTATAGAATCGTTGCCGGCAGGACAGCAGATTGACGCCAAAAATAAATATCCCGGATTTTTCAATGGGTGAAAAATCCGGGATAAGTGCCTGTTCAGGTAAAAACCTGCTTCAGATTAATTTTCATCGTGGCTACGGTAATCCTGATTTGTTTTGCGTTTGTGAAAACGCCCCCAGGAGAAACCGAATTTCAGGCTTGCTTGGCCGTACGCGCCTTCAATCTGGTCTCTTGGCACGGCAGCAATGTCGGAGTTGTTGACAAAGCGGTATCCGCCTTCCAGACCAAGCCGGAACCAGCGGAACACGTTGATTTCCAGGCCCGCAGAAGGTTGCATGACGAACACGCGGTCTTCCGTACCGGCCAGCGTCACTTTGCCGCGACCGAAATCGAAATTAACAACCGGGTGAATCGCCTTATAAGGGATGAATGCGTAGCCCAGTTTGAAGGTATTCCATTTGAAGTCAAATCGCTGACTTTCAGCACCTTGCCAGTTAAATGGATCCGTTACTCGGTAATGGCCCCAACCCACGGTAAGCGATTTTCCGAATTCAAAACCGAAAAAACCGCCGCGGTTGAACTCGGCCGAATTGCCGTAAGTGGTGTATTGATGGTGGTATCCGCCCCAAATGCCGGAGAAGCCCCAGCCGCGTTCGCCGAGTACGGTTTCTTCGCGTTGAGAATAGGAAGCAGTGGAAAACAGAAGCAGGGAAAGAGCGATCAAAAACAACCTGTTGTGCTTCATAAGTGTGGATCTTTTGATTTGTTTGTGAAGAAGTAAGTACTCGACGCTGCTGCCCCATATAAGGTTACAGGCGTCGGAAAACGATCACTTCTTTTAACACATTTTAACCGAAATTAACCAAAATCAGGGCTTTAGCACCACCAGACGTTTGGTGCCAACGATGTTGCCCTTGCTGTCGACGAGGCTGTACAGGTATGTGCCTTTTCTGAAGTCTTCCAGTTCGAGCGTCATGGAGCGGTTGCCGGAAATCATATAATTCTGTTTCCAGACGACCTTGCCGATGATGTTGAAAATTTTCAGGGTGTACTCTTCGGAAGGCAGGTTGGTGCAGTCGAAACGCACCCGTTCTACAGCGGGATTCGGGAAAGCCTGAATATTGGCAGCGCCGGGCGCATAGGCCTCAAAATCGGCCACAATTGCGTTGTCTTTAAACTCAACCGACTGTACCTGCGACAGGTCGTTGTTCATAGTAGCCACCGCGATTTCCTGGTGCTCTATGCCATTCAGGAAATGATAGGTAACGGTAGTATCGGTTCCGATAAAATTACCAATAGGTGTACCGCCACCGCCGCCACCCAGAAACGTCGAAAGATCCACCCAACCCAGAAATGGCACCTTAATATCAAGGCCTGTACTGGTGGTGCTGGTTCGTTTCAGACGAAGCACGGGATAGGAGCCTCCCGGAATCTGGCAGGTGCCCCAGGCATCAACCACATCGAGGCGGTTGGTATTGAGCCGGATCCGGAAAGAATCCGGTACAAACGGAATACCCGAGAACAGGGTGTCTGGTAATTGTTCTGTTGAAAAAGGCAGGGTAAGGGCTGAATTTTGCGTATTTACGTCAAAGAAATTCAACGGCGCCCGGCGTGCAATAATAGCCGGGCTGTAATTTGCCAGCACCTGAATACCAAGATTTGCAGGCGCCAGCCCGGCATATCCGGTTATTTGGAACTGTGTATTGGTAATGTTATAATACGTCTCCGCATTCGGGGTAATTGTGGTGAGTTCGGTCCCCGGGAAACTCATAGAATGCACACCCGCACTGGCAGGACGATAGATGAGAACGTCTGACTGCGTAGTCTGCAAGCCGGTAAAATCCCACAACTGGTTGCCACCCGGAGGCGTAGCCGCCTGAATGTTGGCAGGATTCATGTCGTACGCGATCTTGAAAGTATCGCCCGCCACTGGGAAAGTAGCCGCAGTAATGGTAATTTGGGCGGAGGAACTGATGCACAGGGCAGAAAAGAAGGCCAGTAACATTCGTCTCATCGGATGGTTGATAATTAAAAAAGATATGATTACACAGAATCAGATATACTAATTACGCATACTGATTGTCTGTGGCTTCAAAGGTACGCCGGTTTTTCGTGCAAAAAATGGCAGGGATGAAAATTGCATGACAATATCAAAAAAACAGGATGTAAAAATGCGGCCGGTTAAAGTGCCTGCAAATCCACCAGTTTCCTGTAAATCTGCCCATGCCGCATCAGACTATCATGTGTGCCACGCTCCACAATTTTTCCCTGATCCAGTACAATGATCTCGTCGGCGTCCTGTACAGTACTCAGGCGATGCGCAATCACAAGGGCCGTCCGGTTTTCCAGCAGGCGTTCCAGCGCGTGCTGTACCAGTTGCTCAGACTCCGAATCGAGGGCAGACGTTGCTTCGTCGAGAATTAAAATAGGCGGATTTTTTAAAAGTGCTCTTGCGATGGTCAATCGCTGGCGTTGTCCGCCACTCAATTTTCCGCCCCGGTCGCCGATATTGGCATCATACGCGCCGGGCATTCGAACGATGAATTCGTGCGCATTCGCAGCTTTTGCCGCCGCTTCAATGGCAGCGTCGGTAACGCCTTCGGTGCCGAAAGCGATATTGTTGCGCACCGTATCGTTAAACAGAATCGCTTCCTGGCTAACGATTCCCATCAGCGCGCGCAGACTTTTTGTGCGCAACTGCCTGATATCATTCCCGTCCACCAGAATCTGCCCGCTGCTTACTTCGTAAAAGCGCGGCAGCAGATCGGCAATGGTACTTTTTCCTGCCCCGGATGCCCCCACCAGCGCTACTCTTTTTCCGCGCGGAATGGTCAGGTCGATGTTATGCAAAGCCGGCCGCTCCGCATTCTGGTATTGAAAGGAGACGTTTTTAAATTCAATTTGATCGTGGAACTCCCTGATTTCCAGGGCGTTGGGGCTGTCGTGAATTTGCAGGTCCGCATTTAACACCGACTGCACCCGCTCCACAGCGCCCATACCTTTCCGGATACTGTAAATGGCGGAGGAAAATGCTTTGGCCGGGTCGATAACATTGAAAAAAGCATACAGAAACGTAATAAAAGTTTCTGCTGAAAGTGTTCCGGAAAACACCTGCCGCGAACCGTACCACAGCAATACCGATACCACGGAAATACCCAGGAATTCGGAAAGCGGTGAAGCGATGTCCCGTCGCCTGTATATTTTGGTGAGCGTCTGCGCATAGTCTTTGTTCTCGCGTTCAAAGCGCCCGCGCTGGTATGCTTCGGCATTAAAACCTTTGATGATGCGCAGGCCGCCCAGGGTTTCCTCTACCAGGGATACGATAAAACCCAGTTTGGTTTGTGCTTCACCCGATTGTTTGCGAAGGCTGCGGCCGATACCGCCGATTATAAAGCCGGTAAAAATGAGCAAACCGAATACAAAAACCGTGAGTGGGGGGGAGATGTAAATCATAAAAGCCAGGCTACCCAGGATCACGATCGGTTCGCGCACAATCGCCTCCATGACGCCTACGATGCTCCATTCAATTTCCTGAACATCTGCCGTAAAACGACTCATCAAATCTCCTTTCCTTTCGTTTGAAAAAAAGGAAAGTGGCAAATCGAGCATCTTATTCACCATTTTTTGCCTGAAATCGCGTACAATTCCGTTTCGGACCGGAGCAAGGAAATACAGCGAAAGATAGCGAAACAGGTTTTTGCCCAGAAATACGATTACCAGCAGACCGCACACCAGCAGCAAGGCTTTTTCCTGTCCCTGCGCTGCTATCAGTTGATTGAAATACATTTTGCTCTGCGCCTCGAACCCTGAAAACCCGCCAGTCGCCGCAACGCCCGTTTTTGTTTGCCCAACCGGCTCCCGGTTAAAAAGAATTTGTAAAAACGGTTGCAGCACGGGTATACTGATCACCATAAATACGGACATCAGCAGGTTGCATAGAATAGCCAGTGCAAGGAATTTTTTGTAGGGCGCGTAATAGCGTAGGAGTTGAAACATCGCAAAGTCAAGTCAGAACGTGTTTGGTTTTTCGTGTTTGGTATTTAGTGAAAAGTTGGCAGCCAATCATTTTATGAATACGAAACACAAAAAACAAACCCGCTCCCGGGTCACAAAAAGAGTTGCAAAGGACGCATGAATTTGGCAAAAAGCCGATGGTTAATTCTAGAGAAGTGAGAGGGTGAGAGGGAGAGAGAGTGAGAGGGTGAGAGGGTGAGAGAGTGAGAGCCGACTTCGATTTCGCCGCTTCGCCCTTTAATCGGAATGACTGGAGCGAAGCGGCGAAATCGAAGTCGGCTCTCACTTCTCACTCTCTCACTTCTCTCACTTCTCTAGTATCCAGTCGACTCCCTTGCGCAGCCAACCCAGCGTTTCCGCTTCCGCGCTGCCGGGTTCGGGGGAGCGGTTGTATTCCCAGGAAGCCATGGGAGGCATACTCATGAGAATGGATTCGACGCGGCCGTTGGTTTCCAGGCCGAATTTGGTGCCACGGTCCCACACCAGATTGAATTCCACGTAACGCCCCCTTCGCAGCATTTGCCAGTGTTTTTGAGGCTCACCCCAGGTGCGGCCCCGCGCATTTTCCAGCAAACGGGCATAGGTCGGAGCGAAGGTTTTGCCAACGGCGTACGTAAATGCAAAGATCTGTTCCTGATCGAGTCCTGATTGATCATCCAGGTAATCGAAAAAAATGCCGCCTACGCCGCGGGTTTCATGGCGGTGCCGTATGAAAAAATAGTCGTCGGCCGTTTCCCTGAATTTTGGGTAAAAATCGGCGTGGAAACGGTCGCAGGTACTTTTCAACTGTTCGTGGAAAAAACGGGCATCCTCGGGCACCACATAGTGTGGCGTAAGGTCTATCCCGCCACCAAACCACCACCGGCCGTTTCCGGTTTCAAAATAGCGCACGTTCATGTGAATGATCGGCGCCATGGGGCTGTGCGGATGCAGCACGATTGAAACGCCGGTAGCAAAAAAAGTGGTGGGAGGCAGGTTCATTGCCTTTGCGGTCACTTCGGGCAGCGGCCCGTGTACGGCACTGAACATAACCCCGCCTTTTTCAATCGTATTACCTTCCAGCACGCGACTTCTTCCGCCGCCGCCTTCCGGCCGCTGCCAGATGTCTTCTTTGAAGGTGCCGCCACCATCGGCAGTTTCAAGTTGCGCACAAATATCGTCCTGTAACAGACGAAATTGTTCTGCGATATGTTCTTTATTCAGCATAAGTAATTGTCAATCAATTTTTTAGAGCGCCCAACCGTGCGGATATTTTTCCAGGCCGGTTTCCATGAACGACTCCATTTGTTTGAGCGTACGTTGCCGCAGGTAACCCAGTCTTTGCACCGGCAACACAGGATGCCCTGTCACCAGTACGGGTTGATACAGGTTTTGAAAACGGGACATGCCGATTTCAACCGGCTCTCCGGATTTTATGTCCTTCAATCGGGTGCTTGTTTTACTGACGCTGGCAGTTTCTTCATCCTGAGCAGTTAACCACAAATCTGCCAGTGCCTGATTTCCTTTGAATAACCTGCGCACCTGCACCAGCGGCTCACCGGAGGATTTTTCAAAGACAGCGATCCCTTCTCCCGGCAACGCTGGCCTGGCTGGCAAGTTTACGTTTTCCAGCATATCGTCAGCGGATGCGCCGCCAATGTAGGAAGCCCTGATTTTCCAGCCAAAAGGATTGGGCGGGTAGGAGGGGGGCGGGGGCGTGTCTTCCTCCGTCCATGTTTTGTTTTTCCAGCGTGTCATCGCTGCTCGCGTTGCCCAGTGCGTAGGTTGCCAGACAAGCATCCGGAGTGCCGATTCCAGCAAACGGATCTGAAGCTCGGGGCCCTGCACAGTCAAAACAGGTTCGCCGGCAGGCAGCAAAGTCCCTTCAGGCGCAATATTGACTTGCACCCGCAACTGCAGGCGCTGCAAATGATTGAGAAAACTTTCCCGGAACAGGGAGCGGCCCATGCTATCCGTTACCTGTCCAAGCCGGGTAATGATGCCGGGCGTTATCCGGAAAACCCGGATCTGTTCGGCCAGCGAACTGGCGCCGCAGGCAATTGCAAACGGCCCTTCCGGATTATACATCAGGTGTGCTGTTACGGCCTGCCGGTAAGTACCGTTTTCCCAGGATTCCTGTGCTGCAAAAACAGGCTGCAAATCGGAAATCCAGTCGTAGGGGGCGTTGTAATCCGTGATAAAATTTGATTCTTGCATAAGATTCCGGCTCAGCGGAACAACATGCTGTAACCGATTGCAAAGAAAAACATATTGCCGTCCAAGAGGTTGTTTGTTTTACCCAAATACATCCAGCGGTAACCAAAACGGACTCTGATAGCGCCATATGCATCGGATGCAGACCGCTCGAACACGTCGGCGTCGTCGATGTCGTGCAGTTTTACATCCAGGTTGACGGAAGCATTCAACTGGCCGCTGGTAAAACTAAAACCCGGGTATTCACTCACGGAATTTCCGTCTTCGTCTTCGGTAGAAGAAGGTTTAAGAATAGCCAGCCCGCCGCCCACCATGGGTGTGCATCGGAATTTGGGTTTGTTGATCAGGTCGTATCCTAAATCGAATGTAGGCGTAAAAAAATTGGAAGATTCTCCTTTGGGCCACACGTCATCCGGGTTATTCTCGATATCGCGACCCAGTTTTTGCCCCGCGATAGCCAGTCGAACCATGTAGTTCCAGCGGTTATGCCAGATACCTAAGCCGAAATCGATCCCGTAAGATGGTCGGAGCGTACGTTCGAGCTGGCCGCGCCAGTTCCCTTGCGTCAGCAGAAAATCAAGCGTAAAACCGGTCTGTCCGGATGACTTCTGTTTTACCTTCGGTTTAATGTACGACAAATAAGTATTGAAACGGGAATCCGGATAATGCTTGATAAATGCATCCAGCCGGGATGCCCATTCCTTTTCGTCGTGATCCAGCCGGAGCAAATACTCGAGCAGCAACGTGGCAAAAGCCTTTTCCTCGTCATTGAGGAATGCTTTTTGAATACTTTGAAATTGATCGAAACGCCGATCATACAAAGTGCGATCCAGCCATTCGAACAGACTATCGGATTGCGGCTGGTTCTTCAAATCGTCGATGGCACGCCGGGTTTCGCTGAATTGCGCCACCTCTTCGAAGAGGTTGCCATATGATCCGGTCCAGTAATACAATAACCAGCGCTCGTCCCATACAAGGCCGGTGTATTCCAGGTTTTCCAGCGTGTGTAGCGAATCCGTCCATAGACCAACACCGACGAAATCCTCCGACAAAAAAGAATTAATAAGCTCTTTACGGACAGCAGAGATTTGCTCTCCTTTTGATTGAAAGCGAATCGTATCGGTTTGTGCACCGGCAAAAAAAGTGGAAAGCAGGAGTGTAAGTGTAAAAAGAAAGTATTTCATAATGTTAATTTGGTAATGGTATTGTTAGGTGCTAGTCTGGCCAGTTTCCCTCGAACACCTGTTGCGCGGGACCACAAAGCCAAATATCGGAAAAACTGCCATTTGCATGTGCGTGGAAACGAACGGATAGTCGGCCACCTTTGGCAAAAACGGGTAAATCCACATGCCCGGAAGAGACTCCCCGTTGCATTGCCGTCGCAAGGGCCGCTGCTGTAACTCCTGTTCCGCAGGCGAGCGTCTCATCTTCCACACCGCGTTCGTAGGTTCGGATATGCAGGCCTTCGGGCGATTCTTCCACGAGGTTCACATTGATGCCTGCCGCCTGAAACGGCTCGGAATACCGGACGGCCCGGCCCTCGGAGACCATATCTTTCAGGTCCAGATGGTCGGTAAACCGAACGTAATGCGGAGATCCGGTATCGAGCACGAAAGCGCCTTCCTGTATTTTGACGGCATCAACGTCTTTCATTTTTAATTCGATCCAGGTTTCCTGCCACGGATTGTCGGAGGCAGTAATGAACGCATCGTGCGGTCCGTCGATGGCAATGAACCGGCACTGATCGCCGGCCAGTCCAAGAT
The DNA here is from genome assembly GCA_029561355.1 of Bacteroidota bacterium. GTDB lineage: Bacteria > Bacteroidota > Bacteroidia > Chitinophagales > Saprospiraceae > M3007. Next base: position 10,590 of record JAKQJD010000115.1, read on the forward strand.
GCCTGGCAAAAGCAGCAATACAGCGGCCTCCATTGCCGCACATGGTGCTTTCGCGGCCATCGGCATTGAAATAAACCATTTCAAAATCATAACCGGCCTGTTGTTGCAGCAAAATAAGACCATCGGCGCCGATGCCGAAGCGTCGGTCACACATACGTTCGATCAAAGCCGTGTCGGACCTGGTAATTACCTGCCCCGCTCTTTGATCCAGCATAATAAAGTCATTTCCTGCGCCCTGATACTTCCAGAATTTCATATTGTTTGTAGATTTGGCAAACGTTTTGCCGGGCCAAAATTGCTGCGCTCTGTGCATGTAAAAGGTTTTTAATTTCAAAAAACTTTGTTAAGAAGAGTTAAGTATGTGTCAGGGCGCCGGTTTTAGTCAACTATCTGCCCAAAGATTTGTCCAATGTAAAAACTAAGCGGTTGAAAAACAGCGTTTTGGTTGGACTTCGAACTTATTAGAACGATCGTGTTATGAGAAAATACGTGCCTCTTGCCATTACCTGTGTAGTGAGTTCTCTTTTGTCTGTGCTGATTTACAGCCAGTTTTTTCGTCCCAACCGCATTGTCTGGAACGGCGAGGACGGTGAAGCGCGCTATGCCGGACTGGTAGACAAATTGTTGAACGCCCGCACAAACAGTCAGTTCAAGTCCTCTTCACCAACGAACTTTACAGAATCTGCCACGGTTGCCACGCCGGCAGTTGTGAATATCCGGGCACTTATGGAAACAGGTGGCGGTATCTGGGGCGGAGGCGCCCTGACGGGGTCTTCCGGCTCGGGAGTTATCATGTCGCCCGACGGATATGTCGTTACCAACCACCATGTAATAGAAAAGAGCACCGATATTAAGGTTACTTTGTCTGATAAGCGAACGTACAAGGCCAAAGTGGTCGGCTCCGACCCCTCAACAGATATTGCCTTGCTGAAAATCGAGGAAGGCAACCTGCCCTTTATTGTTTTTGGCAACAGCGATTCCATTCACGTGGGTGAATGGGTGCTGGCAGTGGGAAATCCTTTCAACCTGGAAAGTACCGTGACGGCCGGTATCGTGAGCGCCAAAGGCCGCAATATTAACATCCTGGGCGGCGGCGCGAGTATCGAGTCCTTCATTCAGACGGACGCTGCGGTCAACCCCGGCAACAGCGGTGGCGCATTGGTAAATACGGCCGGCGAACTAGTCGGCATCAACACAGCAATCATAACGGAATCAGGCAGTTATGAAGGTTATTCCTTTGCCGTTCCTTCGAACCTGGTGCAGAAAGTTATTCGCGATTTGCGCGAGTTCGGAATGGTACAGCGCGCCTATCTCGGCGTGGGCATTCAGGATCTCGACAGCGAAACGTCCATGGAAATAGGCCTGCCCAATGCGGAAGGTGTGTTGGTGAACCGAATCGCCAAATCCGGCGCCGCTTCAGATGCAGGCCTGGAAGAAGGCGACGTCATTATCGGTCTGAACGGCACCCGGGTACGCAGCACTTCCGAATTGCAGGAATACGTCGGCCGCTATCGTCCCGGCGACAAAGTGGCCCTCGATTACTGGCGAAAAGGTAAAAAGAACCGCATTTCGCTCACACTCAAAGACGGCAACAACCACACCGGCACTTCCCGTGTCAGAGGAGACGAACTGGATGAAGAACTGGGTGTGGTCATGCGCGATCTGTCGGCTGAAGAACGGCGTACCATTCGTATCAAAAGCGGCGCGATTGTTACCAGTATTCGCCGGGGAAGTATCGTTTTTGAAACCAATATGCAACCCGGCTTCGTGATCACCAGCGTAAACGGTGACCGCGTATCTACCGCTGCCGAAGTGGTAGAGGCTATTAAAAATGCTTACAACAGCCTTACGCTCGATGGTTACTATGAAGGAGAACCTGATTTGTACTCGTACAGGTTCCGGAAAAATGGATGATTTTTTGGTTTATAAGTTTATGGTTTATGGGTTTATGGTCCACTCGGACGGCTGACAATTTCTTCTTTTCCCGAGCGGCCATAAACCCATAAACCCATAAACCAATAAACCCATAAACCCATAAACTAATAAACGTGAACCACCTCCACATTCTCGGTGCTCCCGGTTCCGGGGTAACTTCTCTCGGCAAGGAACTGGCTCAACGCCTGGGCATTACACATTTCGACACTGATGATTACCACTGGTTTACGGATGACGCCTTGCCATACCGCCGTCGTAGGAACCCGGACCACCGCAGGCAATTACTTTCCCGGGATCTGGACAATCATCAAAAATGGGTACTCAGCGGATCCCTGTGCGGCTGGGGCGACGTGTACATCCCAAGATTTGAAAAAGTTGTCTATCTGTGGCTGCCGGCAGAAGTGCGCGAGCAGCGTATTCGTGAACGGGAACTATTGCGATACGGAGCAGACAGAATAGGTCCCGGCGGAGATTTGCATGTCGTCTTTGAAAAATTCCTCACTTGGGCAACCGCCTATGATGAGGCCGGCGAAAATATCAGAAGCCGCCCAAAAGAAATGGAGTGGCTTGCAGCACTTTCTTGCCCCGTACAAAAAATAGAGGTCGAACTTCCGCTTGCCGATCTGGCCGACCTGGTACTGGCCGAATTTGTCTGAATCCGTAGAGACATTTCCTGATTTTGAAACAATTATGCTTCAAAATGCCTGGCAGGTGTTTTGAAGACGCACAGATTTGGAGCGCTCGTGTAACCGTGCCCTCTTTCAAAGGTTTTCACAATCTCAAAAACGAGTTCCAATTTCAAAACTCAATAACCAACTTATGTTAATAAAGGAATTAAAAGGCTTTTTGATGCGTGGAAGCATCTTTGAACTGGCAGTAGGTGTGGTAATCGGTTCAGCCTTCGGCAAAATCGTTTCTGCAATGGTCGACAAAATCCTGATGCCAGTGCTTGGAATTGCCATGGGCGGCGTTAATTTTCAAAATCTCACCCTCCGTTTTCTGGGCGTGAATATTGAATACGGCGCTTTTATTCAGGCCATTTTCGACTTCACCCTTATTGGTATCGTATTATTTTTTCTGCTCCGCCTGCTGGGCAAACATCCCGGCATGAATGCTCCTTCCGGGCCCACACCTACGGAAACGCTGCTGATGGAAATCCGCGATATTCTCAAAAAAGAAGAAGAAGAAAAAAAAGGTGTTTAGTGTATGGTGTTTCGTGTTTGGGGCGCATTGCCCCTGGCTTCATCTAAAACAGGCCAGGGGCAATGCGCCCCAAACACGAAACACCATACACCAAACACTACTTCAGTATCGTTCCGTTTTTAACTTTAAATGCGGAAGCCCTGATTTTCAGGATATTGGAGAACGGATCATCCGTCAATACCAGGAAACTGGCTTCGTATCCTTCCTTCAGTTTACCTACTTTCCGTTCCGGAAAAATAGCCGCCGGCGTATTCTCGCAAAGAATCTTGATCAGGAAAGCGCCGTTTTGTTTAGCCAATCCATTCAGGTAATTCACCTCTCCGCGAATCGTACGTTGCGGATCGTCTGAAGCAACGATGAGGTTCACGCCGTTTTCCAGCAGGCGGGCGAACATTTTGGTTTGAAACTCCTTCACAGCAGGACGGCTTACCGTAGATTGTGCATGCGAAAGCAGCGTGGCGACCGGCGTTTTTTTCTTGACCAGTTTTTTCAGGTCGTCATTGGAAATTTCGTAGCGCGAAGGATCGCCGGAGCCGTCCCAGTTGTTACCGGGCAGGTTGGAGAAACCGTCGACGCCGATTTTTATGCCGATGCGCACATCGTCGGCCGATTCAACGCGGGCAAAAACACGCAGATTGGATTTGTGTGCTTTTTTAACCACCGCTTTTGCCATGTCAATCGACAGGCCTTTGCTTTCCTTACCGCCATTCACCTGCGCATCGAGCAGGTAAATCTGAATGACGTTGGGCTTTTGCGCTATAATTTTCTCCCAGTTCGCATTCAGTGCATCCTTGTTGTCGACAAACCAGTAGGCATCTCCGTAAAGTTTTCTGCCGGGTTTAATTTTGTCGTATGATTTGGCCCAGTCTGCCGGATTTGGAACATCCTGTGCCGGACCTTCAAACTTCAGAAAAGGTTCGCCATAAGAACACGTGATGGCGCCGCTCGTAAAAATGGCATCCGGCGTATTGATTTGGTTGAGTTTTGGCTGGATTTCTTTCCGGACTTCCTGCGTAGTAGGAAGGATTTGCAGGTAAAATACGCCCTCGTCCATGTATTGTTTGGCCATGCTGGTAGCCGTCTTGCCGCTAAGCAAACTGGAAGAACCGGCATCACCCATGGGCGGGATCACCCAATGGCCGGTCAGGTCAATGATAGAGTCGATTTTAACGGGCGCTTTTTGTGTAAGCAGGCCGTTGACTACATACCAGGTGCCGCTTGCAAATTCAAGGCCGGTGTACCACTGGCCATTGCGGTATTCATATGTTTTTCCGGCTGTTTGAGCGGACAGCATCAGGCTGGACAGGCAAAAAAAGAGCGTGGAGAAGAGTATCTTCTTCATAAAGAAAGTTGATTCGCTGAAAGATAAAGTGAGCAATAGGTCTATGGGCAAAAAACAGAGCGACAAAAGTAGCAGGACTGGTCGGCTTGACGGGCGGTTTAACATGGTGTTTGGTATTTGGGGTTTGGTGTTTGGGGCGCGTTGCCCTTGGATTCTCCAATTAACCGAACCAAGGGCAACGCGCCCCAAACACCAAACCCCAAATACCAAACACTCTATTTTCCTGGTTTCTTCGGTGTGTTCGGATCTTCGTAATCGATTTTTCCGCCCCACATACGCATTTGGCTGAGGATCCATTGCTGCCGCTTTTTTACGTCGTAAGAAGGCTGGTCGGCCTTGTATATCAAGGGGTTAGGCAAAACTGCAGCCAGAAGTGCCGCTTCTTGCCGGTTGATGTCCCTGGCGCTTTTTTTGAAATAATACTGTGCCGCTGCCTCCGCACCGTAAATGCCGTCTCCAAATTCGATGACGTTGAGGTAACTGGACATAATGCGCTCCTTGCTCCAGACGGTTTCGATCAGAAAGGTGAAATACACTTCCATCCCTTTGCGCAGCCAGGAGCGGCTGGGCCACAGGAAAACGTTTTTAGCGGTCTGCTGGCTGATGGTGCTGGCGCCGCGTTTCCTTTTGTGGGTCTTGTTGTATTTGTAGGCTTTTTCAATAGCCTCAAAATCGAAACCTTCGTGCTCCAGGAAATCCTGGTCTTCTGCACATACTACCGCCAGTTGCAGGTGGGGTGAAATTTCACTGAATGGCACCCAGTAATTATCGAGCCGCACATCCCGCTGCGGATCCCATGCCTGTTCCCAGGTTCGCTGAATCATCAGCGGCGTTACCGGAACCGGCAGGAATGTATATAACAAGGTGAGCCCGACCGTAATGCCGAAAAACCATAAAGCCAGCCGCAGGGCCAGATTCCTGAAATACACGCCCCAGCGTAAATTGCCCATCTCGTCTTTCGGGATGCTACGGTACCAACTGCGAAGAAATCGTTTAATTAAGTTCAAGTTCCCTGATTTTGCAGGGCAAAATTAACAAGCGCTGCGAGAAAATTTAGCAGTCAGCGCGGAATTGGTGCAGCAGGACAGACCGACATGGAATCTTCTGGCAATACAAGCGTGTTTTTGTTTCTTGTTTTGAAAATATAGTTTAAAAAAATACTTTTGTCTCCACACCACAGCCATGAAATACGAACTTTTGAATTCCCTTCTGCCTTTTCTGGAAGAATACGAACGCACTTATCCGAAGCATCAGCATCCGCAGCATTTCGCAGTATGGCTGGCCCGGCAAACGTCTACGGAAGAGCAGGTGGCCAACAAGGAGACGGACTCCGGGCCGGAGGTTACCGAAGCCACGGAAATCCAGCGCATCGTGCTTTTTTTGAACCGGTACATGAAATCATACGCTAAAAAAGCGCTGGAGGTTTCTTCACTCGGCAACCTCGATGAGTACCTATACCTCCATGCTGTTTCTCAGGCCGGCGGGCTCTCCAAAAGCGATCTTATTTACCGCAACCGGCATGAAAAACCGACAGGAATGGAGATTATCCGTCGGCTGCTGGCAGGCGGGCTGATCGCGCAAACGGATGATCAGGAAGACCGGCGCAGCAAACAACTGCACATCACGGAATATGGGCAAGCCGCACTGAATCAGGTAGTTGCGCGCATGGATTTTGTTACACAACTCTTATCGGGCAGCCTGAATGGGGCCGAAAAACTGCTGTTACTGCAAATACTGGAAAAGATGGAATCGTTTCATCAACTGTTGCAGGCAAAGACGAAAGGAGGGGATTTTGAGGAAATCGTGCGGGCGACCAGGGGGTAGTTATTGGTTATTAGTTATTAGTGTGGTAGCCCTTGGCCTGATCCAAGAACGCAGCCAAGGGCTACCACACTAATAACTAATAACCAATAACCAACAACCAACAACTATCACATAACTTCGCGCTGCAACATATCACGTTGCATTCGTCCATCTTCGCAAAACAAATCATCCCTTTTTCATGCAGAAACTTTTAATTTTACTTGCACTTGTGTTTGCATCCACTCTGCTTCAATCCCAAAATAACAGCATTATTCCGCAGCCTGTGTCGTTTACCTATACCCGCAGTCTGCCGTTCAAACTCAACGCTGGCTCGACCATCGGCGGCAACACAGCCGAGGCGCAAAAGGTGGCCCGGCAACTCGCCGACCAGATTACCCGCGCCACGGGCTATCGTTTTACGGTCCGCAAACAGGGCTCCATTCAACTCACGCTGAACAAAACCGCCAACGCGGAAATCGGCGATGAAGGATACACGCTGAATGTTACCACTTCGGCTGTTAAGATCAATGCCAACAAGCCGGCCGGTTTGTTTTATGGCGTACAGTCGCTGCTGCAACTGCTTCCGCCAGAGATTGAAAGCCCCACCGTCGCTACCGCAAAATGGACCATTCCGGCATGCAGCGTTGTGGATTACCCGCGTTTCGGATGGCGGGGTTTGATGCTCGACGTGAGCCGCCATTTTTTCCCGAAAGAAGACGTCAAACGGTATATCGACCGGATGTCGCGCTACAAATACAATGTGTTTCACTGGCACCTGACCGACGACGAAGGCTGGCGGATCGAGATTAAATCCCTGCCAAAACTCACACAGATCGGCTCTTGCCGCGTACAGCGCTACGGCAAATGGGGCGTTCACGACGCACCGAAAAAAACCGAAGCACCTACGGATTGCGGTTTTTATACCCAGGAAGACATCAAGGAAATTGTGGCATATGCAGCCGAACGACACATTCAGATTTTACCGGAAATAGACGTGCCCGGGCACAACTCCGCCGCCGTGGCTTCCTACCCGGAACTGTGCTGCACCCAGGACTCTACCGTAATGGTGAGCCCGGGTCACAAGTTTGCGGAATGGTACGGCAACGGCCAGTTTAAAATGATGGTAGACAACACGTTGGATCCTTCCAGTGAAAAGGTGTACACTTTCCTCGACAAGGTGTTTACCGAGGTGGCAGCCTTGTTCCCTTTCCAGTATATTCATGCCGGTGGCGACGAATGCTACCACGGCTACTGGGAAAACGACCCCGATTGTCAGGCATTGATGCAGAAAGAAGGTCTGAAAACCACCCACGAACTACAGAGTTATTTCACCAAAAGGGTGGAAAAAATCGTCAAATCCAAAGGTAAAAAACTGATCGGCTGGGATGAAATCCTGGAAGGTGGACTGGCCCCGGAAGCAGCCGTGATGAGCTGGCGCGGACTGGAAGGTGGCATTGAAGCGGCCAAACTAGGTCATTTCGTCGTCATGTCGCCCAACGATTACGTTTACACCGATCTGCTCCAGGGCGATCCGCTGGTAGAGCCCGACCAAACCAGTTACAAGAGCGTGCGCCTGCAAAAAACCTATTCGTTCGAACCCGTACCCGCCGAAATCAATCCGACCTACATCCTGGGCGGACAGGCCAACCTGTGGACGGAAAAGGTGCCCACCATTCGTCAGGCGGAATACATGACCTGGCCGCGTGCCTGGGCTACGGCCGATATCTACTGGAGCCCGAGAGATTCCAAAAATTGGGACGCTTTCACGCAGCGCATGGAAAAACATATGGAACGGTACGATATCGGCGGGTTTAATTATGCCCGTAGTTCCTTCGATCCCATCGTTACCGGCAGTATGGTAAATGGCAAACTGATGGCCAACGTAACCACGGAAGTGAATGGACTGGAAATTTACTACACACTGGATGAGTCCATTCCCGATAAATACTCGCGCAAGTACACCGGCCCGATTGAAATTCCCGATGGCAAACAGGTGACGTTGAAGGTATCCACTTACCGCAACGGCAAGCCTTCCGGAAGGATGGTGCCGATTTCAAGGGAAGAGATTATAAAGAGGGTAGTGCCGGCGAAAGCGCCGTAGTGCCCTTTTGAGGATTCGAGGATGCGAGTATTTGAGGATTTGAGGATAAACGATTCGTTGTCAGTCAGATAGTCAAATACTCGCATCCTCAAATACTCAAAAAACTAAAGTATACATCTGTTTTATGGCTGATATTGAAGGTGTCGACCAGATTGAATATTGCCCGAGTTGCGGAGCGAAACGCAAGGGCAACTATTGCCGGAAATGCGGTGAAAAGAAAATTATTCCCGAACGGGATTTCGGTATCCGGAAATTCATGAGTCAGATTCTCTGGCATTTTACGCACTTGGATTCCAAATTGCTGAAAACGCTGCGCCTGTTGTTCTTCAAACCCGGATTTCTTACCAACGAATGGATTGCAGGACGCCGGGTCGGATATATGAAGCCGCTACAGTTGTTTGTCATGGCCAGCGTACTTTTTTACTTTTTTTTGCCATCGACGAATGCGCATTTTACCGGACCTCAGGATTTGATCAGGGGCTTCGAGCAGCACGACCGCCTGGCGAATCTGTTTCAATACGACTTTGGAAAGGCATTTGCCGAAAAACAGTCCTTGCTTCAGGTGTCGGATGAAGCGTTAAGCGCCGAAATGCAGGAGGCCGCAGCGCAGCGTTCAAAAACCTGGCTTTTTCTCCTTATTCCGCTTTGGGGATCGATTTTGTTTTTATTTTTTAAGCGGCAGATGCCCTGGCTGGCGCCACACCTGATATTTGCCATACACGCCCTTACGTTTTACATCCTGCTCGACCTCTGCATTCACCCCTTTTTCTATTTTTCCAATACAGAACATTATGGCCGGTTTATTTTCCTGCTGCTGCTGGCCACATTTCCGGTGTATCAGGTGCTGGCAGCAAAACGGGTGTATGGTAACAGTTGGCCCATTACGATCGCTAAAGTAATAGGCACAGCCGCAGGGTTCGTATTTCTCATTATTGCATACCGGCAATTGGTAACAATTTTCACCCTGTTAACCCTCTAGGGCCTGTCGGAGGCATGTCAGTTGAAAGCGTAATGAATACCCTCCCAAGCATTCATTACGCTTTCAACAATTGCCTCGTACGTGCATTCTACACGGGTTCAACCCCTGGCGGCACACAATTCAAACCAGGTTTCAGGTTTTTATCATTTTCCCCGATCGGCGCCATCCTTTCCCCCGCAAGTCATACACATAAATTCCCGCAGGCAGCGAATGCACGTCGATCGTTTCCCGGTTTTGCTGCATATTCAACTGCCGCACCAGGTGTCCTTTCATGTCATAAATGCTGCAAACCGCTCCTGAAACAGAGACGCCTTCTACCTGTATAACGGCGCTTTCCTGCACCGGATTGGGCCAGCATTTTATCTGAATGGCACTGCCAGGTTCGTTGCTACCCGTTACGGGCAGGATATTTTTGGAATATACGCCGTTGGCATGGGTACCTGCAATGACCAATCCGTCGGACGCCCGCGTTTGAACGGCTTCCACTACCACGCGGCCGATCACGTCTGCCGCTTCCAGTACCCACTGCGTACCCGGGTTCGTACTGGCATGCAAAATCAGCGTGTCCGCGCTGTAAAGTCCTATGCTGGTTCCACAGAAATATTTACGTTTCCCGTCCGGCAAAGGCAAAATGGAAACGGAGCGTATCGAAGGACCTGTTCCGCTGCCCGCGACGGCGCTTTCCAGATTTCCGGCCACTTTCTGCCACGACTGCCCGGCATTGGACGAATAGAACAGGCTGTAAATGCCGTAATTGGAAAAAGAAACCAGTACGTTGTCCGCATTCAAAGGGTCAACCGCGATACTGCTTACATAACCAGCGCTCACAATCGCGGGGTTCGTGAGTGCCACCCAATTGGGGCTACCCGTATTGGCATTGTCGATCCGGTAAAGTTGACGCCGGCTGGTACCGAGGTATACCCGGTGTGCCGGATTAGCCTGTGAAACTGCTATCGCTGAAAACACGTTGGCGTTGCCGCTGGTGCTCGCTACCAGCGTGTCGGGAAACTGCGACCAGCCCTGCGAAATAGAATCCCAGGCGCCGGTCAGTTCTATAGCGCCGAGCGCATCCTGCCTGTAAAGCCTGCGCTGCACCGGCAGGTACAACACATTGGCGTCGTTGGGATCCATTACCAATGGATTGATAAACAGGTAGTTGTCTTTTTTAGGCCCGATCGGGTCTATCCTGCGCAGTCCGGTAACGGTCCCCTGCTCATCCATCGTCACCTTGGCAATACGGCCCTGCTGGATAGAAAGCACGTAAAATGACTTGTCCGGAGCGATGGCACCGTATGATCCGTCTCCGTTCACCGTTTGTTTCCAGGGAGCCGCCGGGTTTTCGCTGTTTACGAAAAAATTTCCGTTGTCCTGCAAGCCGGTAATGATCGTGCTGTCGCCGGATGCATTGGGATCGATGGTGATCGTGTAACACTGCGTAGTCCGGTAGCCGTTGTTGAGTGGCGTCCAGGTAACCGTGGCCGCATTCGCGTCGTTGGTGCGGTGTACGCCGCCGTCGCTGGCCGTGATCAGCACATCCGGGTTGGAAGGCAGAAACAGCATATCGTGCTGGTCGGGGTGATGGTTCGGGTAAATTTCAAAAAACGGCAGAAAGGTGCCGGGTTTGTAACCGCCGATCTGCGTATTGTTGTTGGGCGTGGAAAACCCGTCGGTAGAACGATAGATGTTGGTGCCGCCGACAAAAACACTGTTCGTGCCGGGTTGCACTTTTACAACCAGGTCGTAGCCGCCCTGCGCCGCAAAACGGTCGAATTCGGTGCCGATGTTGGGCAGGTTTTCCGACAAATCTTCCCACTGACCGCCTGCGCCGGAACCGTCTCCGCTTACATACGTATATTTCCAGAGGCTGGTCCAGTCGATGCTGTTGAGGTATTCGTTGAAATGGCCCGATCCCGGCGTGGAGCCCAGAAAATAAACTTCGTTTTCATTATTCGGGTTGATACCGATCACAAACCGGTCGAAATTCGCCGGAAACCCTGCGGAAGTATCGGGGTTGATTTTGGTCCATGGAACGCCGTTCTGGTACCTCCAGAACCCACCGGCTACTCCATCGCTGCTGATTGTTGCATATACGGTACCTGTGGAAGCGACGGCTACGTCGGTGGCATAGGAAGTGGGCGAATTGAGCGCCACGGTCCAGGAAGTGCCGCCGTTGGTGCTTTTATAGATCGTACCGTACACAGCCGCATACACCTCGTCTTCTGCAACGGCCGGATTGGTGGCGATGCGCCAGCAACCCTGCCAGGATTCGGTAAAACTCTCCACGCTTCCGTTGTCGGTAGCGCCGAGGGGCGCCCAGGTCAGGCCGCCATCGGTACTTTTAAACGCGCCGTCGCCGAGGTAATAGGCGCCCGTAGCGCCGGCACTGTTGCCATATAACTCTCCAGAAAGGTAGTACCAGGTATCGGTATGGCCGGGGCGCGTATCCTGTGCGATGCTCACGCAGCTGGGAAGTGCGTTCAGGGGTGTTCTGCGCGTCCAGGTTTGTCCGCCATCTTCGCTCAGCCAGATTCCGCCGGAAACACCGCCTGCCAGAATCCGGTTTTCATCGGTAACGTCTATTGCCAGCGCCCGCGTACGCCCTCCGACGTTCCAGGGGCCCCTTGAGTCCCATTCAGGCCCCGACCGTTCCGTCGCCGCCATTGGTAATCCGGCAGCAAAGAGGCGTTCTTTCCGGGAAATGCCTTTGGGAATTTGTCCGGTTTCTGGGTCGCCCAGGCGCATTCGGTCCCATTCTTCCCGCAACTCGCGGTTTTCTTCCTCTTCCGCGCCCGGAATTTCCAGGGCATTTATTGGAGGACGGGCTGATTGACAAAAATAGAACAGGCCTGCAGCAAGACATAGCAGCACGGCTACGAAGGGTAAGTTTTTTTTCATGTATACACGATTTTGGTGGCAAGATAGCGATCCTGCCAAAACCATTTTGGAGGATTTTGTAAAGGGTATGTGATGTCAGTTAAAAAAATATATAAAACTAATTGTTGTTTTTAAAATACAAATTGTTTTACTTTGTGACGTCAATGAGTTTTTAGAGCATGTTGAGATTTGCTGTTGAGGCGAAGCCTGGAAAATTTAAACGTGCTCTTAGTAGTAAAACCACACAGATTATTTACCCTCAATTATTTTTGATCATGGCACATTTTCAACAAGTCCGCAGCCCTTACAATAGCAGCAGGGTGGCTACGACTGGATCTGCCAGGGAAGAATGGACGCAAGAGCCCATCCTGTGGAAGTTGGTCGTCATTACTGCATTGGCATATCTGCTCTGGAGTGACAAAATTTCCATCGTTCTCGGACCGGTGGCCGAAGCGACACCTGCATCCCGGGCAGTGAAAGCATCCCTATGGGATATGACAACATCGGCGGAGCAGCCGGGAAAGAGACGAACGGATGAGATACACGTAGAACTGGCGCCGGGAAACCTGAATAATACCACGTTTGCAATAGACCCGGCGTTTGCCCGGCGGAATGAAATACGACAGGAAGAAGTGGGTGGACGGATGTCGAAATGTAACAGTTATGTTGAACGTTTTGCGCCGGTAGCCATGGCGGAAATGCGGAAATTCGGTATACCTGCCAGCATTATTCTGGCGCAGGGGCTATTGGAAAGCAATGCGGGAGACAGCCCCTTGTCCCGAAATGCGAACAACCATTTCGGCATCAAATGTTTTTCAAAAACCTGTAAAAAAGGGCATTGCGCCAATTTTACGGACGATTCGCACAAGGACTTTTTTGTCAAATACGGGAATGCCTGGGGCAGTTTCAGGGCGCATTCGGAAATGCTGAAAAAATCGAAACGCTACCAGGCGTTGTTCGAACTGGATAACACCGACTACAAAAACTGGGCGCTCGGCCTGGAAAAATCGGGTTATGCAACAGACCGGATGTATGCGGAAAAATTGTTGTCATTGATACAATCACTCGGATTGCATCGCTACGACGGAGCATAAAATGAGAAAGGGTTTGGAGGTAGAGGGGTTTATGGGTTTATAAGTTTATGGGTTTATTTTGTCTCTCTAAAGTGAAAAATCTCTTTTAACGAGCGGCAAAATAAACCCATCAACTGATAAACCCATAAACACTTCTACCCGCAAACCCTTTTGTTGGTTTCCGAAAGCCAGGCCTTCGGATTATTGCGATTGGAGCGGAATTTCCGTGCCGGTGGCTGTACCAGCGCCTACAGTAAGCGCCGAAACAACACAAAGGATCAGCAGGGCTGCGCCCAGTACCCAGGTTGCTTTTTCAATAAAATCCGTGGAGCGTGCCGCGCCGAAAAGCTGCTGCGCTTGTCCACCGAAGTTCGGGTCAATACCGCCGCCTTTTGAATTCTGGATCAATATAACTGCGATCAGAAGAACACTCACGATGGCAATCAGTACCGCAAAGGTCGATAACATGTCGTCTAATTTTTAAGTTTTTCAATTTCAGCGGCAA
>JAKQJD010000527.1 GCA_029561355.1 Bacteroidota bacterium
CCGGATTATCATCGTCATTACCACAGTTTCGGCGGCGATCATGGAACTGGTGGATATTTCTATCGTCAATGTGGCGCTTTCCCAGATGGCCGGCAGCCTGGGCGTTACCATCGAGGATGTTTCCTGGGTGATCACCTCCTATGCCATTGCCAATGTGATCATTATCCCGATGACCGGTTTTCTGGCAGCGTATTTCGGCCGGAAAAACTACTATGTCTTTTCCATGATCCTGTTCACGGCGGCATCGTGGATGTGCGGCAGTTCTACGGGTTTGTGGGAACTGGTTTTCTGGCGGTTCATCCAGGGTATCGGCGGCGGCGCGCTGCTGTCGACTTCGCAGGGTATTCTGTTCGACGCATTTGAACCGAAAGACCGGCCCATGGCCAGCGGTTTGTTCGGCATGGGTATCGTACTCGGTCCGACACTCGGCCCCACCATCGGCGGTTACATATTGAACACCTCCGAGTGGCCGCTTATTTTTACAGTAAATATTCCGATCGGGATTGTCGCCACGATCCTTTCTATTTTATTCGTGGAAAAAAAGCCGGGAGAAGGCGAACAGAAGCAGGGTTTTGTGATCGATTATATAGGTATTGCCCTGCTGGCCATCGGTATCGGTTCGCTGCAATACGTACTCGAACGCGGTGAATCGGAAGACTGGTTAAGCAGCGGAACGATCCGGATTTTGTCCGTTTCGGCGCTGGTGGGCGTGGTCGGTTTTATCTGGCGACAACTCACAACTCCGCATCCGGTGGTGAACCTGCGGGTGATGGGCAACCGAACCCTGGCATTGACCACCATTTTTACTTTTGTAATCGGTATCGGCCTGTTTACTTCCGTATTTGTTTATCCGATCCTGGCGCAGCGAATATTGGGCATGACACCGCTCGAAACGGGGCTTTCTCTGCTGCCCGCCACTGCTGTGGGCGTAGTAATGATGCCTATTATCGGGAAACGAATGGCAGGGGGCACCTCACCCGTGCCCTTTGTAATCGTCGGTTTTCTTTTGTTCATCGTTTTCGGATGGATGAGCGCAGGCGTAAATGCCCAAGCCGGGAAATGGGATTTCTTCTGGCCGCTCGCCCTGCGTGCCGTCGGTATCAGCATGGTGCAGTTGCCGCTCATCAACCAGGCAGTGGCAGGTTTGAAACCACAGGACTACCCTTCGGGCATTGCCCTGAACAACATGATCCGGCAACTGGGCGGCGCTTTCGGCATCGCTATTTCCAACAACTATATGGCCCGGCAGTTTGCCCAGCATAAAACGGACCTCGTGGCAAATACCGTTCCCGGCAACCCGGCCTTCGATGAACGCCTGAATACCATGATTCAGGGCATCATGAGCCGAACCGGCGCCGTCGTCAGCGACGCCACCGAAATTGCGTACAGGCAATTGAATTATGCCGTTGAAAAACAGGCTTACCTGCTGACTTACCTCGATACGTTCCGCCTGATCTCATTGTTTTTCATCATCGTTTTCCCACTGATTTTCTTCATCAAAATCAAAAAACCGGGACCTCCGTCGCAGGCGGCCAAAGCGGCGATGGAAGACGCGCACTAGAATTAGAAGTGAGAGGGTGAGAGCGTGAGAAGTGAGAGTCCGTAGAGTACGCCTGGATTAGAAGTGAGAGGTGAGAAGTGAGAGTTCGTAGAGTACGCCGCTCCATTTTACTCGAATGAGGAAGGAAACTTATGCTGGCACCTGTAAAAACCCAAGCATAAGACCGGCTTCGGAGAAGCCTAACATTTGTAGAAGCCCAGCATTTTTACAAATCAACATCTTCACAAACCCAATATTTAAAATTTAGAGGTGTCGTCTGCGAGGTACGAGCAGGTGACACCTCTAAATTTGTAAAACCCCGTTTCTGAATTATCGCTGTATCATCACCCGCACCGTCTGTTGCCTGCCGGCATGTTCCAGGGAAACGAAATACGTACCCGCAGGCCAGGAGGCCGACTGGAAAGTGTACTGGCCGGCAGTCGTCGGCAACTTCTGTTCCGCCACTGTTTTTCCAGGCACATCGGTGACACGCAAGGTAATATCCGAAGGCAAGGCGGCATTTTCCCAGGAAACATTGACCGCATCGCTGGCGACAGTGGGTATTACCCGAAGTTTAAAAAAGGCTTGCAGTTCAGTGGTGTTTACCGAGCATAAATTATTGAAAACCAAAGTAGTATCGTTGAGTAGCCGCACATAACGGACTTCCTGTCCGCCGCCAATACCATCGCTGCAGTCTACAGTAATTTTGTACAGGCCTTTGAATCCGCGCATTTCCAACGCACCGTTGTTATCCGTAAACCCGGCGGCATTGGTCCACCATTGGTTAAAAACCTGATCGATAAATGCCTCGCCGCCAGGTTTCAGGCTCCAGTCTTCATTGAAAATCGGCGCATTGTGCGTCCAGTGCGCGCCGTCCCAGAATCCCCACATCAGGAATCCTTTCATACTGGGATGTGCGAACGTGATGGTCAGAATATCGCGCATATAATCGGCCTGCGTCTGGGCGGGCACCAGTTTATCGATGTCATATTCCGTTACCTTGGCTTCGAGGCCGTAGGCGTTCCAGAATTCGTCATAAATTTCTTTTACCCTTGGAATACCCGTAGGCGATGCCGAAAAATGCCCCTGAAAGCCGAGCCCTTCCACCGGAGCGCCGGCAGCCAGTAGTTCGTCGATGCGGCTACGCCAGGTAGCGATGCCATTGGTGGGCGAGTCGCCTTGTTCGATGGCCACGTAATCGTTGAGGTAGAGTTTAGGGCCGGGGGCGAGGGAATCAGCCTGTTTGAAAATTTCGGGGTACAATTCGCGGCCCGTGATATAGCCCGGCGTTCCGGCGAAGTGATTTGCGTAGTCGTTGTTGGTAGTGATTTCGTTCAGCACATCCCAGTCGGTCATTTCGTTTCCGACACCCGGATAGGTGAGAATATCTTCGATGTGGGCGCGCATGCGGTTTTTGATGTATGACGGCGAGGCGTTTGCATTGATATCGCCGGGCGAATATGCCCAGCCGGGCCATGCCAGGTTGTGGCCGCGGATACTGATGCCGTGGTCGTGCAGCCACTGCACATCGTCGGCGATTTCGGCCTGACTGCTATACCAGTGCTGTTCCCAGCCGGGCCATTTGAGGTCGTTTTCAAAAACCACTTCGTTGAAACCGTGTCCGAGGCCATCGAGATCAAGCAGTTTTTGTTCGTAGGTAGCATCGTAAGCCGAGCCGCCGTTGAATTTATTGCTGATGACGGCGGTGCCGAATTTGAATTCGTGTTGCTGCATTTCTGCCCACACATTCACGTTCGGTGCGGGCTGTCCGTTTGCGTCAAAAACTTTCACGGTGAGGTTGGCTTGGCGGATCTGTTCGATACTCTGCTGGGCATCGGCGCGCCAGGCGGCATCAGGCTCCTGTCCGGGGTAGGTGTCGTTGTTGAGCAGAACCGGCAACTGAGTATAAAACACCGTGTTTTTATAATTCAGGCAGGCCGCGCCGCCAATCTCGATACTCTGGTTCATGAAAGCCAGATGCAGTCCGATGTTCAGCGCACCGGCAGCATAGGCAGCCTGCGACTCAAACGGCACGGCGAACATTTTCCATTCATTGCCGACGTTCACCGTAGAAAAGACTTCTTTAAAATAGGTCACGTTGTTTTCCGCGAAAATGCTGACTTTGGCATTGGGCGTAATACTGCGCAACCAAAAGATTATCAGGCACTTATCGCCGGCTGAAATAGCGCCCGTATTAGGATACAAGTGTCCGGCATCCCAGGGGTTGGTTTGTTGTACCACGTCTCGGCGGCGCGCCTGGGTGAAGGGTTGCCCCGTAGCCGTGAAACTGGCCGTAGTGCCGCCGTAATTGACCGAACCCGCCAGCGTGGCCGTTTCCGTATTGGGCAGCGTCCATTGCACAGGAGCGGGAAGGGAGTAGGTCGTTTGCAGCAGATTGTCCAGACCGGTGTGGTACGTATCCTGTGCAGTGAGGAAGCGGCTGCAGAGCAGTAAAAGGAAGAGTGTATTTTTCAGCATGTCAGTGGTAGGTTCAACAGGATTTAAGTGATTTCAAAAGACTAGCAGGATCATATGGGGCACCCACAAAAATCCTTCTAATCCTTCAAAATCAGGTAAATCCTGTTCAAAACTTCTGCTTATTTCAGGCGTAATATGTTTCCCTGGTGGTAACACGAGCGGCAGCGTGGTTCGTACTGCTCCTTTTCACCGAGCAAAACAACCGAATCGCCCTCCGCCAACCGGTAAGAATGGGTAGCCAGGTTGCCGCAGTGCACAC
>JAKQJD010000537.1 GCA_029561355.1 Bacteroidota bacterium
CTCTCACTTCTAACACAGGGGCATAGCTCAACTGGTAGAGTGACGGTCTCCAAAACCGTAGGCTGCGGGTTCGATCCCTGCTGCCCCTGCAAATAAAAAAAGACTTGTTTTTCGGCGCGTTCGTTGACTGGCTTTTGCCGCAACGGACTTTTTTGCCGAAAAGCAGTAAGGTTTCACCGGTACGAATTCCACCTCTAATGGAAAAATTGACTCTCTATCTGCGCGAAAGTTACCACGAACTGACCAAGAACGTTTCCTGGCCGACCGCTGCACAATTACAGGAAAGCACCATGGTTGTTTTGACTACTTCAGGCTTGCTGGCATTGATCATCTTCCTGATGGACGTGGCTTGCGGTGCGACTTTCAAAACCATCTACGGACTGTACTAACAGTTTCCCCAATTACACATCCCTCACCAGCACATGGATCAGCAAAAAGACACGGCGGTATCAACGACTGCCGATGATAGAAGATGGTTTTCTCTCCGCGTCATCAGCGGCAAGGAAAAGAAGATTCAGGAGCGGATTATGCTTGAAGTAAAGCGTTCCGGCTGGGAAGACATTGTTTTTTCGGTGATCGTACCTACCGAAAAGGTGTATAAAATCAGAAACGGGAAAAAGGTGATGCAGGAAAGAAATCTCCTGCCGGGTTATATCCTTGTAGAAGCCGTCGGCGCCAAACTGAACGGCGACGTAGCCAAACACATCGCCGACATCCCCAACGTGATTCATTTTCTGGGCAAGGAAACCCCTACCCCGATGCCGCCCGCCGATGCCAACCGTATGCTGGGCAAGGTGGATGAAAGCAGCGAAGCCGGTGAAACCATGGCCGAACCTTTCCTGAAAGGTGAAACGGTCAAGATCATCGACGGCGCTTTTGCAGATTTTATCGGCGACGTACAGGAGGTGAACGACGAGAAGAAAAAAGTAAAAGTGATCGTGAAGATCTTCGGTCGCGGTACCGAAGTCGAACTGAACTTTATGCAAGTTGAAAAAATTAGTTGAACGCCCTTGCTGATGCCTGCTTCTCCCAGGCTCGCTTTCCACAGGTCAGGTGCGCACAACAGTTTCATATCTTAGTCAAGATCAGGATCTTAGATTCTGAAAATTTGAAAAAATGGCAAAAGAAGTAGACGTCTATATTAAACTCCAGGTGAAAGGTGGCCAGGCAAACCCTGCCCCCCCGATCGGTCCGGCCCTCGGTTCGAAAGGTGTGAACATCATGGAGTTCTGCAAGCGCTTCAATGCGCAAACTCAGGAGCAGATTGGGAAAGTACTGCCGGTTATCATTCAGGTGTATAAAGACAAAACATTTGACTTTATCATCAAAACGCCGCCTGCTGCTATCCAACTGTTCGAAGCATCCAAGCTGGCGCCGGGTAAAGGTTCTCCGGAACCCAACCGTAAAAAGGTAGGCAGCGTTACCTGGGATCAGGTGCGCGCTATCGCGGAAGCAAAAATGCCCGACCTGAACTGCTTTACCGTGGATGCCGCCGTGAAAATGATTGCAGGTACCGCTCGCAGCATGGGCCTGAGCATTACCGGTGAACCACCGTACGCACAGAAAAACTAGTTTATAGTTGATGGGTTTATAAGTTTATTGGCAACGCAGCTGGGCAGATTTTTCTCTTTTCGAGCGGCCATAAACCATACACCTATAAACATATAAACTTTTCAACCAACAAGGAAGTCCCGCCTTTTCCGGGACGTTACACCTTAACATACATTATCAATGGCAAAATTGACAAAAAAACGCAAAGCCGTTGAAGGGAAGGTTGACGCCGACAAACTGTACTCGCTCACAGAAGCGATGTCGCTGGTGAAAGACGTCAACATTACCAAATTCAACGCATCGGTCGATGTGCACGTTCGCCTCGGGGTGGACCCACGGAAAGCCGACCAGGCCCTGCGCGGAACGGTTTCGCTGCCACACGGTACGGGTAAAACCAAACGTGTACTGGTATTCTGCCTTCCTGAAAAGGAAGCCGAAGCCAAAGCAGCCGGCGCCGACTACGCTGGTCTGGATGAGTACATCCAGAAAGTATCGGAAGGTTGGATGGATATCGATGTGATCATCGCTACCCCCAACGTCATGGCCCAACTCGGTAAGGTTGCCCGTATCCTCGGCCCACGCGGCCTGATGCCCAACCCGAAAACCGGTACGGTAACCAATGACATCGCTTCCGCCGTTTCGGAGGTAAAAAAAGGTAAGATCGCATTCCGCGTCGACAAATTCGGGATTGTACACGCGTCCGTAGGCCGCGTTTCGTTCGACCCGCAGCAACTGGTGGACAATGCATACGAGCTGGTTTCAACCCTTCAAAAGATGAAGCCGTCCAGTGCAAAAGGCGTTTACATGAGGACCATCTCTGTAGCCAGCACCATGAGCCCGGGTATTTCCGTCGATCCTAAATCCATCAAAGTGTAGATGGTTGATCGTTGAGCGTTGAGATTGTTGAGGGTTACAACCCTCCGCCACTCAACAAACTCAACATCTCCACCTCTCAACAACAACTCAACATTTCAACAATATATAGAAATGACAAGAGAAGATAAAACGGCAGCGATCGCGGAATTGAAGGAGGAGTTGGGCAGCGCCCAGTTCTTTTACCTCGCCGATTCTTCGACGCTTTCTGTTGAAAAAATCAACAAACTTCGCCGCATGTGCTTCACGCAGGGCATTTCGATGAAGGTGGCTAAAAACACCCTCATCCAGAAAGCACTGGAAGACGCACCTGAATCGAAAGGCTACGCAGCCCTGTTCGAAGCGTTGGCAGGACCGACTACGATCCTGATCTCCGAGAACCCGAAAGCGCCTGCCAAACTGCTGGAAGAATTCCGCAAAACGGAAGCACGCCCGCTGTTGAAAGCAGCCTACATCGATTCTTCGGTATACCTCGGCGACGACCAGCTTGCTGTTCTCGTTAAACTGAAGAGCCGCGACGAAATGATCGGTGAGATCATCGGCCTGCTCCAGTCCCCGGCGAAACGTCTCGCCAGCCAGATCACTGCTACCGGCGCCAAAATCGCTGGTATCGTGAAAACGCTGGAAGAACGCCCCGCTTAGTCAGTTGTGAATTGTCAGTTGTGAGTATTCAACCACTCACAATTCACGACTCACTACTCACACAATGGCTTCCAAGTTCGCACTATACCCCCGGAGAACCAAACCTTAAAACCTTCATTCACACACTTTTCGCAAACAACTTTTTAAAATTCTACTACAATGGCAGATTTGAAAGCACTGGCAGAATCGCTCGTGAGCCTCACGATTAAAGAAGCCAATGAACTGGCCAATATCCTGAAAGATGATTACGGTATCGAACCTGCTGCTGCTGCAGTAGCGGTATCTGCAGGCCCCGCCGCTGGCGCAGGTGATGCAGCTCCTGCTGAAAAAACGGAGTTCGACGTCGTGCTGAAAGACGCAGGCGCTAACAAACTCAACGTCGTTAAGGAAGTGAAAAACATCCTCGGCCTGGGTCTGAAAGAAGCGAAAGACCTCGTTGACGGCGCTCCAAGCCCGCTGAAATCGGGTGTAAACAAAGCAGAGGCAGAGTCCATTAAATCAGCCCTCGAAGCGGCTGGTGCAGTGGTAGAAGTGAAGTAAGACAGTTTGTTCCGGTTTTGAATCCCTCCTTCGGGTTCATTTTTCTGACAACTGACTTACCCAACTTCACCCATGCCAGGTACTCTACCTACATACGACAGATCCTAACGATTAGGCTTAATGCTGCGCCGGCGACGGCACGCATTAAGCCTATCGTTGTCTGTGTACGTGGCTGAGGACTTCGCACTTTGAACAATATCAGGCATTTAACCGTTTAATCGGCTTGTACTCTATTCAGCGAGCCTGCTACGCAACGGCATAGCAAATATTGCCAACCAGCATTCAAGCATATTCTTGCAAAAATGACCAATAACGGCATCACAACCGGGGCTTTCCCAAAAACAGGCGTTCAAGAGCGCGTAAATTTTGGTAAAATACGCCTCGCCGGTCACTACCCTGACCTCCTAGAAATACAGCTCAAATCGTTTCAGGAATATTTCCAACTGGAAACTACTCCTGATAACCGTATCAACGAAGGGCTGTATCGCGTTTTCCAGGAAAATTTCCCCATCACCGATGCGCGGAATATTTTTAACCTGGAATTCCTCGATTACTTCATCGACCCGCCCCGCTACACCATCGACGAGTGTATGCAGCGCGGGCTTACGTATTCCGTGCCGCTGAAAGCGAAACTTAAACTTTCCTGCAACGACCCGGAACACATTGATTTCCAAACAATTGTACAGGACGTTTTCCTCGGAAACATCCCGTACATGACCCCGAAAGGTACCTTCGTGATCAATGGCGCCGAACGCGTCATCGTATCGCAACTGCACCGCTCACCAGGCGTTTTCTTCGGCCAGAGTTACCACCCCAACGGTACGAAGATCTACAGCGCCCGCGTGATCCCGTTCAAAGGAGCCTGGATGGAGTTTGCCACGGATATCAACCTGGTGATGTATGCCTATATCGACCGGAAAAAGAAGTTTCCTGTCACCACGCTGCTCCGCGCCATCGGTTTCGATACGGACAAAGCGATCCTCGACCTGTTCAATCTGGCCGACGAAATCGCCTGCACCCGCGAAAACCTCGAAGGCTCCGTCGGTCGCAAACTGGCCGCACGGGTGCTGAAATCCTGGACGGAAGACTTCGTCGATGAAGACACCGGCGAGGTTGTTACCATCGAACGGAACGAGATCATCCTCGAACGCGATACGATCCTCGACGAGGAAAATATCGAATACATCCTCGATGCAGGTACCACCACTATCATCCTGCAACGGATGGACGTGGATGAGGACTTCTCCATCATCTACAACACTTTGCAGAAAGACCCGACTTCCTCGGAAGTCGAAGCCGTTACCTATATATACCGTCAACTGCGCGGATCCGATCCGCCGGATGACGAGACCGCACGCGGTATCATCGACAAACTGTTCTTCTCCGACAAGCGTTACAACCTGGGCGAAGTAGGCCGTTTCAAGATCAACCGCAAACTCGGTCACGACATTCAGGAAAGTATGCTGGTTCTGACCAAGGAAGATATCATCGCCATTGTGCGTTATATCGTCTCCCTGATCAACAACAAAGCGGAAATCGACGACATCGACCACTTGTCCAACCGCCGTGTACGCACGGTGGGCGAACAACTGTACGCCCAGTTCGGCGTGGGTCTGGCCCGTATGGCGCGTACCATCCGCGAACGGATGAACGTCCGCGACAACGAGGTATTTACACCGGTCGACCTGATCAATGCCCGTACGCTGTCTTCCGTCATCAACTCGTTCTTCGGAACCAGCCAGTTGTCGCAGTTCCTCGACCAGACCAACCCGCTCTCCGAAATCACCCACAAACGCCGTATTTCGGCGCTTGGACCAGGTGGTTTGAGCCGTGAGCGCGCAGGTTTCGAGGTGCGTGACGTACACTACTCCCACTACGGCCGTCTGTGTACGATCGAAACGCCGGAAGGACCGAACATCGGTCTGATCTCGACGCTTTGCACCCACGCAAAAATCAACAAAATGGGCTTCCTCGAAACGCCTTACCGCCGCGTACGCAACGGTAAAGTGATCATGGAAGGCGATGTGGAATACCTCTCGGCTGAAGCGGAAGACTTTATGAAAATCGCGCAGGCCAACTCCCTCGTGGGTGAAGGCGGCGCGTTCCTGGATGAACGTGTGAAAGCGCGTGAACATGGCGACTTCCCGATCCTGACGCCGGACGAACTCGAATACATCGACGTAGCCCCCAACCAGATCGTAGGTGTGTCGGCTTCGCTGATCCCGTTCCTCGAAAATGACGATGCTAACCGCGCCCTGATGGGATCGAACATGCAACGTCAGGCTGTTCCGCTGATCCGCCCCCACTCCCCTATCGTGGGTACGGGCCTGGAAGCGAAAGTAGCCCGTGACAGCCGTATGCTGATCAACGCAGAAGGCAGCGGTGTAGTAGAATACGTCGACGCCAACGAGATCATCATCAACTACGACCGCACCGAAGAAGACCAGATGGTTTCCTTCGAAGATGCCCGCAAAACGTATCAGTTGACCAAGTTCATGCGTACCAACCAGGGTACCTGCATCAACCTGAAACCGATCGTGCGCCGCGGACAACGCGTGGAAGAAGGCGATATCCTCTGCGAAGGTTACGCGACCGAAAACGGCGAACTCGCCCTCGGCCAGAACCTGAAAGTGGCATTCATGCCCTGGAAAGGTTACAACTTCGAGGATGCTATCGTACTGTCGGAACGTGTCGTTCAGGAAGACGTATTTACCTCCATCCACATCGAACACTTCGAACTCGACGTGCGCGATACGAAACTCGGTGAAGAAGAACTCACGCAGGATATCCCGAACGTGAGCGAAGAAGCCACCAAAGACCTCGACGAAAACGGTATCATCCGGATCGGCGCATGGGCCAAGGAAGGCGACATCCTCATCGGTAAAATCACGCCGAAAGGGGAAACGGACCCGACACCGGAGGAAAAACTGCTGCGCGCTATCTTCGGCGACAAAGCCGGCGACGTGAAAGACGCTTCGCTGAAAGTACCGCCGAGTATCAACGGCGTCGTGATCGACAAACAACTCTTCGCCCGTGCCAAGAAGGACAAAGTCCAGAAGGAATCGGAAAAAGCGTTGCTCGACAAACTCGACGACGAACACGCAGTAGCACTGAACAAACTGAAAACGATCCTGGTCGACAAACTGCAACTGCTGGTGAAAGACAAAATCACCAACGGCATCCGCAGCATCTATGGCGACGAAATGGTACCGAAAGGCACCAAACTCAGCGCTCAGGTGCTCCGCGACCAGATCGACTACAGCCAGGTGGACTATCAGAACTGGATTGGTGAAAAATCCAATAACGCGCTGATTTCCAGACTGCTGCACAACTATAGCATCAAAGTCAACGAAGAAGTAGGTCGCTACAAACGCGAGAAATTCAACATCAGCATCGGTGACGAATTGCCCGCAGGCGTACTGAAACTGGCGAAAGTATACGTTGCGAAGAAACGCAAACTGAAAGTGGGCGACAAACTCGCCGGCCGTCACGGTAACAAAGGTATCGTAAGCCGTATCGTCCGTATGGAAGATATGCCGTTCCTGGAAGACGGTTCGCCGGTCGACGTAGTCCTCAACCCGCTGGGCGTACCTTCCCGTATGAACCTGGGTCAGATCTTCGAAACGGTACTCGGATGGGCCGGCGAACGCCTCGGCTGCAAATTCGCAACGCCGATCTTCGACGGCGCCAAAACCGACGAAGTGGAAGCATGGATCGAAAAAGCCGGCCTGCCGGAACTCGGCCAGACGTTTCTCTCCGACGGCGAAACGGGCGACCGCTTCCACCAGAAAGCGACAGTGGGCATCATTTATATGCTCAAACTGAGCCACATGGTAGACGACAAGATGCACGCACGTTCGATCGGACCATACTCGCTCATCACGCAGCAACCATTGGGTGGTAAAGCCCAGTTCGGTGGACAGCGTTTCGGTGAGATGGAGGTGTGGGCCCTCGAAGCCTACGGCGCATCGAATATCCTGCAGGAACTGCTCACTTACAAATCGGACGATATTCAAGGTCGTGCGAAGGCTTACGAAGCCATTGTAAAAGGCGACAACCTGCCGGATGCCAATATACCGGAATCGTTCAACGTACTCGTGCACGAGTTGCGCGGGTTGGCGTTGGATGTGAAGTTTGAAAGTTAATTATAGGTTATTAGTTATTGGTTATTAGGACGGTAACCCTTGGCCCTTCTTAATACCAAAGCCAAACGTTATCGCCCTAATAACTAATAACCAATAACTAATAACCTGTAATGAACTGCATCAGTACCTGGATCTACCTCGACAGCCCGACAGAAAGTTCCGAATATCCGCAAGTGGGAAAAGGTTCGCACCTGCACGATTTTCAGAAAGTATACTGGCGGTGCGTAGCGGTCTTTTTCGCCCTGAGCAAACAACACAATCCGGAAAGCCGGCACGTGTTGTTCTCCAATAAAAAGGCGGAAGAACTGCCGGTAGTAGACGGCCTGGATCTGAAACAGTTTTTACGGGAAAAAGAAGTGGAGATCGTCACCATTCCGCTCACCTGGCAAACGCCGGAGGGTTATTTTGGAAAGTGGCGCAACCAGTTCTACATTTTCGACATATTACAGTTCATTGAAAATCAGAAATTTAGCGACACATCCGCATTCCTCGTTCTGGATTCCGACTGTGTGATTCACGCCTCGCTGGAGCCCCTGTTTGCTGAAATCAGGAAAGAAGGGCTGCTGGTACTTCCGATGCCCTATGGTGAAGATTTCGACATCAACGGCATTACGCGGAAGGACATGAAGCGCATGTACACGGAACTGGACGGCAAAGCCCCCGATACGCTCCCACTCTATTATGGCGGGGAAGTATTTGCGGCCACGCTCCCGGTGATCAGGCAGATCAATGCCCTGGCCCCGGACGTCTGGAACAACATGCTGGAACGCCACCGGAACGGACAGGTCAAATTCAACGAAGAAGCCCATTTTTTGAGTTATTGTTACCATAAAATAGGAAAATTCGGTTTGATCGACCGTTTTATCAAACGCATCTGGACTTCGCCGAAATACTCGAACGTGCACCCCGAAGACGCGCAACTGCCCATCTGGCATTTGCCTTCGGAAAAAACGGGCGGTATCGCGCTGCTGTTCAAATACCTGGCTTCGGGAAACCGGCGCTGGATGGATGCGAACCTGGGAAAATACCTCGGCGTGCCGAAACGCAAAAAATATTTGAACCTCAAACATTTTTTGAAGCACACGTGGGTTTACAAGTCGCTAATGAATTGATTGTTATTAGTTTATGAGTTTATAGGTTTATGAGTTTATATTTTGCACTCGGTGAATGCATACATGACTCTTCACCCGAGCCGATATAAATAAACCCATAAACTATAAACCCATAAACCAAAAAAAGTACGTACGCATTTCAAATTCTCGACAGCATATGCCTTTCAAAAAGAAAAGCAATAAAACAGATCAGGGTTTTGACTCTATCGTCATCTCCCTGGCCAGCCCGGATGAAATTCTGGAGCGTAGCTACGGCGAAGTTCTGAAACCGGAGACCATCAACTACCGTTCCTACAAGCCCGAACGCGACGGTTTGTTCTGCGAACGCATTTTTGGTCCGGTGAAAGACTATGAATGCTACTGCGGCAAGTACAAACGGATTCGTTACAAAGGCATCGTCTGCGACCGCTGCGGTGTGGAAGTAACGGAGAAAAAAGTGCGCCGCGAACGCATGGGGCACATCCGCCTCGTGGTGCCGGTGGTGCACATCTGGTTTTTCAAAAGCCTGCCGAACAAGATCGCGTATCTGCTCGGCACGTCGTCCAAAAAACTCGAAGCGATCGTGTACTACGAGCGCTACGTAGTGGTACAACCCGGTATCAAATCCGAGGAAGGCATGAGCCGTATGGACTTGCTGACCGAAGAAGAATACCTGGAAATCCTCGACACCCTGCCGAAGGAAAACCACCTGCTGGACGAAACGCATCCGGACAAATTCATCGCCAAAATGGGCGCTGATGCCATTTTCGCCCTGTTGAGCACGCTCAACCTGGACGATCTGTCGGCCCAGCTGCGCCACGATTCCCACACGGAAACGAGCATGGCCAAGAAAACGGAAGCCAACAAGCGCCTCCGCGTCGTAGAAGCCTTCCGCGAAGGCCTCGAAGGCGCCGGTCAGCGCCCGGAATGGACCGTGATCCAGTACCTGCCCGTCGTACCGCCCGAACTGCGCCCGCTCGTGCCG
This sequence comes from Bacteroidota bacterium, assembly GCA_029561355.1. Taxonomy (GTDB): domain Bacteria; phylum Bacteroidota; class Bacteroidia; order Chitinophagales; family Saprospiraceae; genus M3007. Next base: position 9,828 of record JAKQJD010000537.1, read on the forward strand.
TTGGATGGTGGCCGTTTCGCGTCTTCCGACCTGAACGACCTGTACCGCCGTGTGATCATACGGAACAACCGCCTGAAGCGCCTGCTCGAGATCAAAGCGCCGGAGGTAATCCTGCGCAACGAGAAACGTATGTTGCAGGAGGCTGTCGATTCGCTGTTCGACAACTCGCGTAAATCCAACGCCGTTAAAGCCGAAGGCGGCCGCGCCCTCAAATCGCTGTCCGATATCCTGAAAGGTAAACAAGGCCGTTTCCGTCAGAACCTGCTCGGTAAACGTGTCGACTACTCCGGCCGTTCGGTTATCGTGGTAGGCCCGACGCTGAAACTGCACGAATGCGGTATTCCGAAAGCCATGGCTGCGGAACTGTTCAAACCGTTCATCATCCGCAAACTCATCGAGCGCGGTATCGTGAAAACGGTGAAATCGGCAAAAAAACTCGTCGACCGCAAAGACCAGGTGATCTGGGAAATCCTGGAAAATATCCTGCGCGGCCACCCGGTCATGCTCAACCGCGCTCCGACGCTGCACCGTTTGTCTATCCAGGCATTCCAGCCGCGTTTGATCGAGGGCAAGGCTATCCAACTGCACCCGCTCGTTTGTACGGCTTTCAACGCCGACTTTGACGGTGACCAGATGGCCGTACACGTACCGCTGAGCCATGCGGCAATTCTGGAAGCTCAGGTTCTGATGCTTTCGAGCCACAACATGCTCAACCCACAGGACGGATCGCCGATCACCCTGCCTTCACAGGACATGGTATTGGGACTCTACTACCTGACAAAAGAACGCAAATCCATTCCGGAAAATCCGGTCAAAGGAGAAGGCAGCCGTTTCTACTCTCCGGAGGAAGTGACGATCGCCTACAACGAAGGCCGGGTCGACCTGCACGCCGCCATCGAATGCCGTATTACTCAATTAGAGGCCGGCGAAACGGTGGTAAAACGGATCAAAACGACCGTTGGCCGTGTGATATTCAACCAGGCTGTTCCGCCGACCGTACCTTATATCAATGACCTGCTCACGAAGCGGAACCTGAAAGGTATCATCGGCGAGATCATCACGCAGACCAGTTTCAAACAAACGGCAGAATTCCTCGACGCCATCAAGGAACTCGGATTCGGCTGGGCGTTCAAAGCGGGCCTGTCGTTCAACCTGGGTGACCTGATCATCCCCGACCTGAAACGTACCGCACTCGAAGCCGCTCAAATTGAGGTAGACGAGGTGTGGGACAACTACAACATGGGTCTGATCACGTACAACGAACGTTACAACCAGATCATCGACAAGTGGACATTTGCGGATAACCGCATCACCGACCAGTTGATGAAGGAACTGAGCAGCCACAAACAGGGCTTCAACTCCGTGTTCATGATGCTCGACTCCGGTGCGCGTGGTTCCAAACAACAGATCAAACAGTTGTGCGGTCTTCGTGGCCTGATGGCAAAACCGCGTAAATCCGGCGACACCGGCGGCGCAATCATCGAGAACCCGATCCTGTCGAACTTCCTGGAAGGCCTGTCCGTACAAGAGTTCTTTATCTCCACGCACGGCGCCCGTAAAGGTCTGGCCGACACGGCCCTGAAAACGGCCGACGCCGGTTACCTCACACGTCGTCTTGTCGACGTAGCACAGGACGTGGTTATTCGCGAAGAAGACTGCCTCACGCTCCGCGGTATCGATACCACGGCGTTCAAGGAAGGTGACAAAATCGTTCAGAACCTGCGCGACCGTATCAAAGGCCGTTACAGCCTGCACGATGTATACCATCCCGATACGGAAGAACTGCTCGTAGGTGCTGCGGAATACATCACCGACAAAATCGCAACGGATATCGACAACGCGGAGATCGAAATGATCACCATCCGTTCGGTTCTTACCTGCGAAAGCCGCCACGGTGTTTGCGCGAAATGCTACGGTAAAAACCTCGCCACCGGCCGCCGTGCTGAAATGGGCGACGCCGTGGGTATTATCGCTGCACAATCCATCGGTGAGCCGGGTACTCAGTTGACCCTGCGTACCTTCCACACGGGTGGTACGGCTATGATCGGTATGACTGAAAACGACATCGTGGCACGTACCCACTGCCGCGTCGAATTCGACTCTATCCGTACCGTAGATGGTCAGGACAGCGAAGGCAAAACCATTCAGGTTGTCGTATCGCGTACCGGTGAGGTGCGTAGCGTGGACCCGAAAAACGGTCGTACACTCGCCAACAACTACATTCCTTACGGCGCTACCCTCTTTGTAGTCGACGGTCAGGAACTGCAACGTGGCGACAAGATCTGCGAATGGGACCCGTTCAACGCCGTGATCGTAAGCGATTTCAACGGTTTGATCCGCTACAACAACCTGGAAGAAGGTACCAACTTCCGCATGGAACGTGACGACCAGACCGGTTTTGCCGAGAAGATCGTTATTGAAAGTAAGAACAAGAAAAAGATCCCGTCCCTGTCCATCGTCAATGGAAAAACAGGCGAGGAACTGAAAACATACTCGCTGCCCGTAGGCGCCTACATCTCGGTTGAAGACAACCAGGAAGTACGTTCCGGCCAGCAAATGGTGAAAATTCCGCGTAAACTGGGTAAAATCGCCGACATCACGGGTGGTCTGCCACGTGTAACGGAACTGTTCGAAGCGCGTAACCCGTCCAACCCGGCCGTAGTTGCCGAGATCGACGGTGTGATCACCTTCGGTAGCATCAAACGTGGTAACCGCGAGTCGATCATCGAAGCCAAAGACGGCCAGAAACGCAAGTACCTGGTGCCGCTGACCAAACACGTACTCATTCAGGACGGCGACTTCGTACGCGCAGGCACGCCACTGACGGAAGGAACGATCTCCGTGAAAGACATTCTCGCGATCCGCGGGCCTTTCGCAGCGTCTTCCTACCTCGTGAACGGTGTACAGGAAGTTTACCGCTCCCAGGGTATCAACATCAACGACAAACACATCGAGGTGATCGTTCGCCAGATGCTGCGCCGTCTGGAGATCGTTGACCCGGGTGATACGCACTTCCTGACCGGCGAACCGGTAGAGCGCAACGAGTTCATCGACTACAACGACTGGATCTTCGACAAGAAATTCGTGCTCGATGCAGGCGAAAGCGGCAAACTGAAAGCAGGCGCCCTCGTGACCCTGCGTCAGATCCGCGAAGAAAACTCGTTCCTGAAACGCAACGACAAAAAACTCGTGGAATTCCGCGACGCCCTGCCCTCCACCGCTATCTCTATGCTGCTCGGTATCACCAAAGCATCGCTGGGTACGGAATCGTGGATCTCGGCCGCTTCCTTCCAGGAAACCACCAAGGTACTTTCTACCGCCGCTATCGCTGCCAAGAAAGACCACCTGATGGGCCTGAAAGAGAATGTCATCGTGGGCAAGAAAATTCCGGCCGGTACCGGTATGCGCATGTACGAGCGCCTGCAGGTAACGGGATCGGGTAGGCCTTTTAGGGATAC
>JAKQJD010000544.1 GCA_029561355.1 Bacteroidota bacterium
TATTGTGCTTGATATGGCCAAAAACCCGCGCGAAGCAGCCCCGACGGTCAACAGCAAAGCCATTGTCGGCTTGCTGACTTTTTACAACGAACAAACACCGCTGGTAGTCACGGTCGGCATTTCCGGTACCGGCATCGAAGGCGCACGCCGCAACCTCGACGCCGAATGCCCCGGTTTTGATTTTGAAAAAGTAAAATCCGCTACCCAGGAAAAATGGCGTACACAACTTGCCAAAATAGAAGTGGAAGGCGGCACGAAAGATCAGAAAACTACCTTTTACACGGCGCTGTACCACACCATGATCGCGCCCAACCTCTGGAACGACGTGGACGGCAGTTACCGCGGTCGCGACAACCAGGTGCATCCGAACCCCGGACACGACGTGTACACGGTTTTTTCTTTGTGGGATACGCACCGGGCACTGCACCCGCTGCTCACGATCCTGGAGCCGAAAAGAACCAGTGATTTTGTGCAAACGTTCCTGCGCCAGTACGAACAAAGCGGCCGGCTGCCCGTGTGGGAGCTGGCTGCCAACGAAACGGAATGTATGATCGGGAATCACTCGATTGCGGTCATTGCGGATGCATATGCCAAAGGAATCCGTGGTTTCGACCTGCGGCTGGCGCTGGAAGCCATGGAAAAAACCGTGGGCCGAAACAGCCCCGACCTGAATGCCTACCGCGCCTGGGGCAGTATCCAGTCGTCGGAATCGCCCGAATCCGTTTCCAAAACGCTTGAATACGCTTACGACGACTGGTGTATTGCGCAATTGGCGAAGGCCGTGGGCGACAGCCAGTCTTATCACCTGTATTTGCGGCAGGCACAGCAATACAAAAACGTATTCGACCCGGCCACCCGTTTTTTCCGGACGCGTAAAAACAGTGCGTGGTATAAGCCCTTCGATCCGTATGAAGTCAATTTCAACTACACCGAGGCGAATGCATGGCAGTATCGCTTTTCCGCGCAACAGGATGTGAGCGGGCTCATCAACCTGATGGGCGGCGCCGAAGCCTTTGACAGCCAACTGGACAGCCTGTTCACCACTTCTTCCAGAACCACCGGCCGCAACCAGGCAGATATCACAGGCATGATCGGTCAATACGTGCAAGGCAACGAACCAAGCCACCACATCGCCTATCTGTCTAATTACATCGGAAAACCCTGGAAAACGCAGCAACGCATCCGGCAAATTCTGGATACGCAGTATGCTGCCCGGCCCGACGGACTAAGCGGCAATGAAGATTGCGGGCAAATGTCGGCCTGGTACGTGATGTCGGCTATGGGTTTTTATGCTGTGCAGCCCGGAAGCGATACCTACCTGATCGGCACACCCCTGTTTGAAAAAGTGCGCCTGCGCCTCGATAACGGCCAAACTTTCATGGTCAGCGCTCCCGGCGTTTCCGCTCAACATCGATATATCAAAAGCGCTGCATTCAATGGAAAACCTTATTCAAAATCCTGGTTTTCGCATTCGGGTCTTGTAAACGGCGGCGAAATCAGTTTTGAAATGAGCAGCGAACCCACACGCTGGGGAAAAGACATGAATGATCGCCCGGTTTCCGCCATTACCGACCAGCCTTTCGTGACGGCGCCTTTTGTGGCAGAAGGTGCACAAACTTTTCACGGGCGCCAGACGATCAGCCTGTCTTCCATCGATCCGGACGCGACCATTTATTACAGCGTAATCGGTGAGCAAGCCATTAAAAAAAGATACAGAAAGCCGTTTGAAATAAAAGAATCGACCCGCATTTCCTTCCATGCCGTGAAAAATGGCCTGATCAGTGCTTTTCAAAGCGCAAGTTTTTTGAAAATCCCCGACAAACGGAAAGTGCTGCGTTACAATGTGCCGTTCAGTACCCAATACACCGGGGGCGGCACAGAAGCGCTCATCGACGGTATCAGGGGTGGTTTTGATTTCCGAACCGGCGACTGGCAGGGTTTCGAGGGCGTTCCGATCGATCTGGTGATCGATCTTGGGGAGATTCAGCCGGTAAAACGATTGAACGCTCACTTTTTGCAGGATCAGAATGCATGGATTTTCTTTCCGCTCAAAGTACGTTTTGAGGTGTCGAAAGACGGCGAAAACTTCACTTTGCTCGCAGAAGCCACCGGCCCCGACAACAAGAAGGCCGGTGATGTGCAACAGGCCGATTTCGAAGCCTCCGTACCGGAAACAAAAGCGCGCTACGTGCGTATAGTGGCCGTTCCGATGGGCAAATGCCCCGAATGGCACAAAGGCGCCGGGTATCCGTGCTGGATATTTTCGGATGAAATTGAAATTGATTAGTGTGCTTGGTATTTGGTTTTTTGTGTTTGGGGGCAGATACTATTCAACCCTTACCCGCCCCCAAACACCAAAAACGAAACACCAAACCCGCCTCAATGGCAATTAATCCAGCAAAACGCCGTTTTTTTGCATCCCTTTTAATCGCATCCGTTTTCGTCCAAAAATTTTATCCATGGTTGTTCAATACCTCCGTGCAGGCTTTTTTGCACTCTTTTGCATCATTCCC
>JAKQJD010000551.1 GCA_029561355.1 Bacteroidota bacterium
AAAAATATTTTTGCGCGGCGCCATGATCTGCTGCGCCGTCACTTCCGAAAAATCGAACGCATTCTGGATGATCTGGTAATTATCTTCCTTGATGGCGCCGCTTTGCTGGCTTTGCTTCACCAGCAGCCGCAGTTCGTCGGAGCTATGCGCCTCGTGTTCTTCCGCCGGCGAGACGCCGATGAGGCGTAAAATACGGTTAGACAAGCCGTTGAGCACCCAGATGAACGGCCGGAACAGGACAAAGAACAAACGCATGGGCAGCGAAACAGCCAAGGTGGTTTCTTCGGATTTCCGGATGGCGATGGATTTGGGCGCCAGTTCGCCGAATACGATGTGCATAATCGTGATCAGCGCGAAGGCCACCGGCAAAGCCACCTGGTGGGCGGTTGCTTCGTCGAGGTTCAGCCCCACGCCGTGCATACCGGCAATCAGTATTTTGGAAACGACGGGCTCGCCGATCCAGCCCAGCCCCAGGCTTGCGAGGGTGATGCCGAGTTGGGTAGCCGACAGGTAGGCGTCCATGCGGTTGAGCATGTCTTTGGCGAATCCGGCCAGGCGGTTGCCTTTTTGGGCGCGCAGTTCGATCTGTGAATACCGGACCTTGACGATGGCAAATTCAGCGGCAACAAAAAAACCGTTGAGGGCAACGAGGAAAAAAGTGAGTAGTATATCGGAGAGCATAGAGCGTTTCTGGCAGTATTTTTTTGCAAAAAACGGCAAATTTTCCGGGAGAAGCCATTTGTTGCTCATATTTCCGGAAGTTTCGTATTCGTCAGGCTCCGGCTGCCATTTTCAAAAACCAATTTTTTGCCAGATTTTTATCAACTTTGCCTGTGCATTGTTGGTTTTACAAGCCCTTCTTGTGTAAAAATTCTGAAAATCAACTTCTCAACTTTTCTATCTTATTCCTATGAAGCGCAGCAAAATTGCCGGCATCGGCTATTACGTTCCGGAACGCGTTGTCACCAACGACGACCTGACCCAAGTCATGGACACCACCGACGAATGGATTCAGGAACGCACCGGTATCCGGGAGCGCCGGTACGGCAAAAAGCATGAAGAAACCACCACCACCATGGCTGCCGCTGCCGCCCGGATTGCCTGCGAACGCGCAGGTATTCAACCGGAAGAAATCGATTTTATCGTTTTCGCTACCCTCAGTCCCGACTATTACTTCCCAGGTTGCGGCGTACTGCTGCAACGCGAACTGGGCATCACCAAACAGGAGGCAGGCGCACTCGACATCCGCAACCAGTGTAGCGGATTTGTATATGCCCTGAGCATCGCCGACCAGTTTATCAAAACCGGTATGTATAAAAACATACTGGTTGTAGGTTCCGAAATGCACTCGATGGGCCTCGATTTCAGTACACGCGGCCGCAATGTGACGGTCATTTTCGGCGATGGCGCCGGCGCGGTCGTACTGCAACCGACCGAAGACGCGAACCGCGGCATCCTCACCACCAAACTGCACTCCAACGGCGCCTACGCCGAAAAACTGGCCTTCATCAACCCCGGCGCCCACGGCGGCTATCACAAACAGCACATGGAGGAACAGATGGATTTTGGATACCCATCTCCCGATACTTACGGCGAAATTTTTATGACGCCCAAAATGATGGCCGACGGGAATTATTACCCGAATATGGAAGGACAGTTCGTATTTAAAATGGCCGTCAGCAAATTCCCGGAAGTGATCCACGAAGCCCTGGCCGAACAGGGCCTTCAAGCCTCCGACATCGACATGCTCATTCCGCACCAGGCCAACCTGCGCATCAGCCAGTTTGTACAAAAAACGCTCCGCCTCCGCGACGATCAGGTGTGGAACAACATCCAGAAATTCGGCAATACCACTGCCGCTTCCGTACCCATCGCCCTGTGCGAAGCCTGGGAAGCCGGAAAGGTCAAGGACGGGGATCTGGTGTGCCTGGCGGCGTTTGGCAGCGGGTTTACGTGGGCGAGTGCGCTGATTAGATGG
>JAKQJD010000658.1 GCA_029561355.1 Bacteroidota bacterium
TTTTTATCCCAAATTAAAATCCCGAACAACTTCTTACTTTTACCGCATGAATTACAGTGTACACTTCCTCGAAAAACAAACAGACTTCGACCGCGTCATGCAATCTATTGCCGACGCCCCCTGGATTGGTTTCGATACCGAATTTGTGGGTGAAAAAACGTACATCCCCGTGCTTTGCCTTTTGCAGGTCATTGCAGGCGACGAAATTTACCTGGTGGATACCCTCCAGATTGGCAATCTCGACGCTTTTTTGCAAATTGTAGCCGATCCGAAGGTGCTCAAGATTACCCACGCAGGCGACAACGACTACCGGTTACTGTACACCCTGTTCGGCACGGTGCCATCCAACACGTTCGATACGCAGATTGCGGCCGGCTTCGTCGGCTACAATTATCCGGCGGGTTTCGGTAAAATTGTGGAAAAGGAAATACGCGTCACGCTCACGAAAAGCCACACCGTTACCGATTGGGCCGTTCGTCCGCTCGACCAGAAAGCAATCAACTACGCCGTGGAGGACGTAAAATACCTGCCCGCGCTGCATGAAAAACTTACGCGCAAACTCGCCAAACACCAGCGCGAAGGCTGGTCGCGCGAGGAAAACCGCAAATGGGAAAGCGAAAGTTTTTACATCAACGACCCGAACAAGGAGTTGCTGGCCAGCGACCTGGTGCACTACATCGACTTCAAGGAAAAAGTGTTCCTGATGCGCCTGTACCAGTGGCGCGTGCAGCGGGCCATCGAACTCAATATTCCGAGAGAGCAGGTGTTGCAGAGCCGCCACATCAGCACGGTGCTGCGCTCCACAAAAGACGGCCCCAACGCTTTCCGCTCCAACCGCACCCTGTCGGAGGGCGTCTGGAAAAAGAACCTCGATGCCTGGCAGGCGCTCTGGCGCGAAAAAGCGACGGCAGAGGAAACGGCGTTTCTGGAAAGCCTGCCCAAACCCCTGCCGGAAAATCCGGAGCGCGAATGGACCATGGAACTGCTGTACCATTTTGTAAAAAAGCAGTGCATCGAACATGAAATCAGCGCTGCATTGTTATTTCCGAAAGGCGATTTCAACCGCCTGAAATCGGGCAGCGACGACTTCGATCATTCTCTGCTTGTCGGCTGGCGCGCCGAACTCATGGGCGCCGAACTGGTAGCGTGGATGCAAAAAGGGAAAAAGGTGAAGATCCACTGGGAAGACGGCTTTTGCAAACTGACGATGTAGGATGTCCAAACTGCTAGAAATCAAGAACTTAACCATCGACTTTCTCGGCGAGTCGGGTGTCACACGTGCGGTAGACGGCATTTCACTGCAACTCGACCGCGGCGAAACGCTCGGCATCGTGGGCGAATCCGGCTCCGGCAAGTCGGTCACGGCCCTGTCGGTCATGCGGTTGCTCCCCACGCCGCCTGCCCATGTCAGCGGCGGCGAAATCCTGTATTATCAGAACGAAACTGCGGTCGATCTGCTCCAACTCCCCGACCCTGCCATGCAGCGCATCCGCGGCGCCGACATTGCGATGATCTTTCAGGAGCCGATGACTTCCCTGAACCCTGTGTTTCGCTGCGGCCACCAGGTGACGGAAGCGCTCCAACTGCACCGTAAAATGGACTATGCAGCCGCCAAAAACGCTACCCTGCAGCTGTTCGAACGGGTAAAATTACCCGATCCGGCACGTATTTTTAATGCCTACCCGCATCAGATCAGCGGCGGACAAAAACAGCGCGTCATGATCGCCATGGCCATGTCGTGCAATCCGCAAATACTGATCGCCGATGAGCCAACGACAGCCCTCGACGTAACGGTGCAAAAAGCCATTCTCGACCTGATGCGCGAATTGCGGGAAGAATCGGGGCTTTCCATGCTGTTTATCAGCCACGACCTGGGCGTCATTTCCGAAATATGCGATCGTGTAGCCGTCATGTTCCGGGGAAAAATCGTGGAAGAAGGACCTGCCCGACAAATACTGCACGATCCGCAACACCCGTACACCCGCGGACTGGTGGCCTGCCGCCCCTCCCTGCACCGGCGTTTGCAGCGGATGCCTACGGTGCCGGATTTTCTGGAAAACAAGGATTTTCAGGCAAAAGTGGTTACCGGATCCGAAACGGCGGCGCGACAATCGGCTTTGTACGCGCATGCACCCTTGCTGCAAGTCAAAAATCTGGAGGTGCGCTACCCGAAAAAGAAAAACTGGCTCGGCCAACCCGTAGAGTGGTTGCACGCTGTGGACGATGTAAGTTTCGATGTATTTCCCGGTGAAACGTTCGGGCTGGCCGGCGAATCGGGCTGCGGAAAAACCACCCTGGGACGCGCTATTGCCCGGCTCTCCGACGCATATTCTGGTGAGGTCATATATAAAGGTGCAGATTTGCAAGATCTGACTCCGGAAGATTTCCAGCCTTTCCGCCGCGAAATCCAGGTCGTTTTTCAGGACCCCTACGCTTCGCTCAATCCGCGTATGAATATCGGCGACGCGATTATGGAGCCCATGCAGGTGCATCATTTATACGAAAACGACCGGATACGGCGCCAAAAAACCATCGAACTACTCGAAACGGTGGGGCTTCAGGCGGACCATTTTCAGCGGTATCCGCACGAATTTTCCGGCGGGCAACGCCAGCGTATTTGCGTAGCGCGCGCACTGGCACTCCAGCCCCGTCTGCTGATTTGCGATGAAATGGTGTCGGCACTCGACGTGTCGGTACAGGCCACGGTACTCAACCTGCTGATGGAATTGCGGGAAAAATTCGGCCTGACCTACCTGTTTATTTCCCACGACCTGAGCGTGATCAAACAAATGTGCGACCGGGTGCTGATCATGAACCAGGGCCGCGTAGAGGAAGTCGGATTCCCTGACGTGGTGTACGAAAAGCCCGAAAAAGAATACGTACGACGATTGATTGAGGCGATTCCCGGCGTGAATGGAGACGCTGATTTTTCGGATTAAAATAGATTTTTAAGTGGTCTGACGGCCACTTGTTTGACTATGATTTTAAGATGATTTATATGATGGCCATGATTAAATGAGATCGTAATCATGGCCATCATATAAATCATCTTAAAATCATAGTCAAAATCCGTTTTAATCCGCCTGATCCGCACAATCCGCGTCCCCCTATTCATCTGCGAGAGGCGAAGCCGAAAAACAGGTTATCACAAATCCTTGTCCTCTTTCCAGTCATCTTCTTCCGGCTCCACCGGTTTCGGATGCGCCGACACCACCGGCGTCAGCATCGGCAGTTTCATCCACCGTGCTTCCACGGCGCTGATGGCGCCGATACGCAGGAAACCGCCGGAGGCTTCGGCCGTTTCTTCAGCCAGGCCGAGAAAACCCTTGTAGAGGTCGGCGGCAAGTTGGTTGTCCAGTTTTGCCAGGATCGGGTTGATTCGTTCCAGCCTTTTGGAAACCTCGGCATTGCGCGTTTCCGGATCTTCGGGCGAATGCGCCATTTCGGAATGCACTTTCATCCAGAATCCTTCCACCACGACGCGGTAAAATTCGTTGAGCGCTTTCGGGTTGTTGTACGTTCGGGAGCGCAATAGCCGCTCCGACCACACACGTTCTTCCTTGTCGAGGTCGCCGTCGGCAGCGCCTACCAGGATCGTGATCAGTGCAGGCGCTTCTACCAGCGCGTCAATTTCTTCTTTGGTGAGGTTTTCAAATCCGGTTAAGAGCGTCCACATATTTACAAAATGTTTTGATTTTCAATGACTTAGGTAAATGCACTGCAAAAATAAAGCAGTACTTTGAAAAATTACACGCTTGTTGCCAACCCTGTCTGTAAATTTTGCGGTCTATCGGGGTAAATTGGGCCCATCCTATCTTTCAAACCAGTCAAACATACCATTCCTTCATGAAATACTTTCCGTTGATCCGCTTTGCAATTGTCGGCCTCGTGCTTTCTACCCTGGCCGGCTGTCTCCGCGACGAATGTACCTCTACCCGCACGTACGTGCGTTTTGATCCGGTTTACAAACTACCCGCCGATTTCCGGGTAGGCGTCAGCGCCGAAGCGCCCAGGTCCCTGCAAAAGCCGGGAAAAATTTATGCCTACGGCCCATACCTGTTTATCAACGAATTACAGGAAGGTATTCACGTCATCAACAACAGCGATCCTTCCAATCCGCAGAATATCGCTTTCTGGAAAATTCCGGGCAACGTGGATATGGCTATTCAGGGCGACTACCTGTACGCCGATCAGTACGTCGACCTGCTGACGATCGATATTTCGGATGTATCATCTCCTAAAGTGATTTGTACCCAACAGGATGCGTTTTATATGCTGGGTTTTGTGCCCGGACAAGGTTACATCACAGAATACAAGCCGACTGAGGTGACCGAACAAATTTCGTGTGGCGACGAAAACTGGAACCAGCCCTGGTTCCGGCGCGGAGGCGTGTTTTTCGCGGAGGCAGATATGGCGGTCAACCTGACCAGTTCTTTTGCTAATTCTTCACAAGGTGGCTTCGCTACCCAAAACAGCGCAGCCATTTCGGCCGGGATTGCAGGATCGTACGCACGTTTCGCTATCCAGGACGATTACCTGTACACGGTCGACAACTCCATGCTGCGCAGCTGGTCGATCCAGAACCCGACCTGCCCATCTAAAGTAGATTCCATGTATGCCGGCTGGAACATCGAAACGATTTTCCCCTGGAAAGGCCGCCTTTTCCTCGGCTCTCAAACGGGCGTATTCATTTTCAACGCCAGCAATCCGGCACATCCGGTCATGGAAACGGCATTCAGCCATGCCAACGGCTGCGATCCGGTGGTTTGCGACGACAACAATGCCTACGTCACCATCCACGACGGCACTACCTGCAACGGTACGTTCAACCAGTTGGACGTGATCGACATCACCAACCTGCCGACTGCTACGCTGACAAAAACGTACCCCATGACCCGCCCGATGGGCCTTTCCGTAACGAACGAACACCTGTTCGTGTGCGACAACGGCCTGAAGATATTTGACAAATCAAATCCTGCCGACCTGAAAGAAATTGCGCACCTGAGCAACATCATTACGTACGATGTGATCGCGTTGAGCGACGACCTGATTTTTGTGAGCGGCGACGGCGGTTTTTATGAATTCGATGTGAGCGATCCGGCCAATCCGCGCCAGGTGAGCCTGATGCCTGTTGTGAGATAATTACCTGTCGGTAGTACGGCTTTTAAGCCGTCGGGACGAGGCCATTGATGGCCGTTATAGCATGAAAAACAAAAGGGCCCTCAAGGGCCCTTCTCCCGACGCCTTGAAAGCCGTGCTACCGAAAAAAGGGTGCCGAAAATCGGTATCAGTCATTTTTAAAGTAAAATTATGTTCCGCAAAATACTGATATTCAACATTTTATCATTATTCACCCTTGCGCTTCATGCGCAGGACAGTATCCGTTGCCAGGACGTGGTTTATATGAAAGGCGGCTCCATTTTCAGGGGTACCATTTCAAAGTACGACCTGAACGGCATGCTTTCCATAACGACCTGGAGCGGCGCCAAAATGGATATTCCAAGCAACGCCGTACGGCGGGTCGTTCAGGAATGCAAGGGCGGCGCAAAACTGCGCGGAGAACGCGAATACGATTTTAAAGAGCATGGCTGGTACCATTGCAGCCGCGTTTCCCTGATGTTCGGGAATATCCAGAACGGTTATTCCCTGCAGCATAGTTCGGGATTCCGGTTGAATCGTCTGGTGAGCGTCGGCGCAGGCATTGGGCTGGAAAACTACGGCCCGGGCGACCTCGACCCCGTGGTGGTGCCTGTGTTTGTGGAAACACGCGGATACCTGACCCGGCAACGCATTGCACCGTTTTACGCCATTGGCGTCGGCATTTCGGCCATTGGAAAGCAGGACCAGGCCATTATCGACTGGTGGGGCGGCGGCAATAACCAAAACTGGAAAGGCGGCTGGATGGCGCAGGGGCAACTTGGTTACCGCATTGGCAATCATTTCGTGACCTACCTGGGCATCCGCCTGCAAAAACTCACGCTGGAATGGGATCAATCCGCTTGGGGCGGCGCAAAGGGAACCGACGTTTACCTGAAAAAAAGGATCGAATTCGGTGTAGGTTTGCTTTTGTAAGCACGAAACGATGCAACTTATCCTGCGATCATTTTACTTTATCATCATCATACCATTTACGACCAATCAAATCTGGCAAGCTGCTGAATGAGCATTTTCAATCATAAAAATCACACGGAAGCGGAATTGGTGGCAGGCTGTGCCGCCAACGACCGGCGTGCCCAGGAGGTACTCTACCGTCGGTTTTTCCCTGAAATGCTCCGGATGTGCCGCCGTTATACCAAAGACGACGACACGGCGCTGGAAATTTTGAACAACGGATTCCTGCGGGTTTTTAAAAAAATACACACGTTCGGTTTCAAGGGCAGCCTGGAAGGCTGGATCAGGAGGCTGGTGTACCACAGTATGGCCGATTATTACCGGGACAATGCGCGATATCTGCATTTCCTGGTGCTGGAAGACCACGACAAACCCGTACAGGAAAGCAGCCATGAAGTCTTTTACGAAGAAGACATCCTGAAAGCCGTCCGATCCTTACCTCCCGTATCGCAGGAAGTTTTCCGGCTGTATGCGATCGAGGGGTATTCCCACGCGGAAATTGCCCAGTCGCTGGAAATGAGCGAAGGCACTTCCAAATGGCACCTCAGTACCGCCCGACAAAAACTGCGTGAATTGCTGGCACATTATTATCCTAACAAAAACAACCAGGGCCCTCAAGTAAAAACTGCGACATGAGAGAAGAACAGGAAAAGAAACTTGCCGACAAGGGCTGGCAATCGATGCAACAGGTCCTCGACCGGGAGATGCCGGCCGAGCGAAAACGACGCCCATTTGTATGGTGGTGGACGGGATTGCTCCTGCTGCCCCTGGCTATCTGGGGCGGTCAGGCCATTTGGCGGTCAGGCACTACACCTTCCGTTGCGCCCCTTCCGGCACATGAATTAATGCCGAAAAATGAGCGTCCGGTAGTGCAAACAACAGACAATCAGCCGCATACGCCTTTACCGGCTTCACCCTCTTCCGGCGATGCGAATCAGCAGGTATCGGGTAAAAGCGCTGAAAATCAGCCACAAAACGCGGCTGCTTTGAGTGCGGCCTACGCCCCCGCAACGATTGGTGAAGACAAGACGCGCTGCAATTTACCGGCCATCGTAATACCCGACAACCCTGCTGAAGGAATTGGTAATGACGCACGTGAAACCGCTGTTCCCTCCTCTGTGCAGGCTACAGATGCTGCAATAGCCGCCGCTGAAACAACTACCGATGTCGCCTCCGCAGCAGAAAATCCCATAGACGTGCTTTCTCCGCTGACGCAGATGCCTCCACCTGTCACGCTGGAACGTGCAGCCACGCAAGCACCTCCGCCGGTTTCCATTATTCCGGTTGAAAACAACATTGTGAAGGCTCCGGGTGCAAAGAAATGGTCGTTCGGCATTACAGCCGCCGCTTCAACCGAGCAATTTTCCAGTTTGAACGGACTTTCGGCGGGCTTAAGCGCCGATTTTCGATTTGCCCGCAAATGGGGTTTGCGTGCTTCCGGCATGTACACCCGCTACCGGACTTCTTCCAACAACCAGCCCGTTGTGGCGGTAGAGTCGGTCGATTATGCCAATGCGACGGGACTGTATACGGGCAACAACAATTACCAACCCGGTACATCTTCCGGTGGTGGAAACTTCTCTTCGGAAGACCTTGCGCTTAATTACGTTTATGTTCCCCTGCGCAAACTGCATCAGATCGATATGCCGCTTATGCTCTGGTGGCAACCGGTAAGCCGGCTGCGGTTGTATTCGGGATTCGCCCTGAATTACACTTTCCTGGGTCAGACAACGGAACAGAATTATATCAATAATCAGGCAATTTCCCTGACCTCGGACTCGTCGCAGAAACGTGCCAGCCGGGTAGCCACCAGTGAATTACCGCGCTGGCAGTTTCACTACCAGGGTGGACTCGGCATACAGTTGGGCCGACATGCTGAACTGGGCGCTTTCTGGCGTATACCCCTGGAAAATATCGCTTTCCGGACAAAAGCGGATGCTTTAGAGAATAGTTCCGCCGGTATAAATGATCCTCTCAATGTGATTAATAACACCAATTCGACCAATCCGGGAAGGTTCGTACTTCAGGCAACCTGGATGTTCTGATAAACATTTCTCCAATTTATAAAGGTGAAAATCAGGGCGGGCCATATGGTCCGCCCTTTCTTTTGTGGAAAAAACGAAGGACTTTTGCCGGAAAATGAATTGTACGTGGCAGCAAAACGCATGAAACCGATCCCCGAAAAACCAACCCCAGCAGTAGCGCCTCCCCCACCTTCCAGCATCGCCTGGGCAGATGCCAGCGTCAGCGAACGATACGAAGACGTATTTCAATTGGTAACGCCCGACGAAATCGGCAATGTCCGCTGGCACAACGGCGCCTACGAATTTGTCTGTAAAAACAACGTTACCCTGCGCATACAGGTGCTTACAAGCGGCATTATCCGTTTCCGGTACTCGCCCGACGGGACTTTTGCACCCGATTTTTCCTACGCACTTGCTCCGGATTTTCAGCCGGAAAAAGTAGTCGTTACGCTGAATGAAAACAACAATGACTACGTACTCGTGTCGGAGCGCCTGCAGGTGGTGGTCACAAAATCCGGTTTGCGGGTACGCATTTACGACCTCGACGACCGCATCCTTTGTGAAGACGAAAGTGGTTATGCAGCCAAAAGAACCGTGATGCATGGCTGGTGCGACCTGAAAATCGAAAAAAAATGCCACCGGAAAGAAGTTTTTATGGGCCTGGGCGATAAAGCCTGCAGCACCAACCTGGCCGGAAAATATTTCGAAAACTGGTGCACCGATTCCTATGCCTTCGGCCGCGACCACAATGCCATGTACCGCGCCGTACCCTTTTATTATGCCTTGCACCAGGGTGTCGCATACGGTATTGTGCTGGACAACACGTTCCGTACCCATTTCGATTTCAACAGCACCGACACCGGCACCACCCGTTTTTCGGCGGAGGGCGGTGAAATGAATTACTATTTTATCTATGGTCCGGAACTCGATAACGTTGCCCGTGGATATGCGCGCCTGACGGGCGTTCACGAACTGCCGCCCCTCTGGAGCCTGGGCTACCACCAGTGCCGCTGGAGTTATTACCCCGACCGCAAGGTCCGGGAAATCGCCGACCGCTTCCGTGCCGAAGCCATTCCCTGCGACGCCCTGTACCTCGACATCGACTACATGGACGGCTACCGCTGTTTTACCTGGAATGCCGACCATTTCCCCAACCCGAAACGCCTCATCAGCGACCTGCGTGAACAGGGTTTTGAAACGGTGCTCATGATCGATCCGGGCATCAAGGAAGATCCGTCCTACGATATTTACAAAAAAGGGCTCGAACTGGGCATGTTCATACGCACAGCCGACGGCGACATCGCCAAAGGCCCCGTGTGGCCCGGTTTCTGCGCATTTCCGGATTATACCGACCCGAAAGTGCGGGAATGGTGGGGCGGTTTGTATGCCGAAATGTACCGCGACCAGGGGGTGAGCGGTTTCTGGAACGACATGAACGAACCCGCCGTCTTTCACGTGCACCACAAAACCCTGCCCGACCATGCGATGCACCACGGCGACGGCAACGCGTGCAGTCACCGCAAAGCGCATAATATTTACGGGCAGCAGATGAGTCGCGCGTCGTGGGACGGTTTCCGGCAATTACGGCCCGAAAAAC
This sequence comes from Bacteroidota bacterium, assembly GCA_029561355.1. GTDB lineage: Bacteria > Bacteroidota > Bacteroidia > Chitinophagales > Saprospiraceae > M3007. Next base: position 9,733 of record JAKQJD010000658.1, read on the forward strand.
GGCCGTTCCTGCTTACCCGTGCTTCGTTCAGCGGCGGGCAGCGCTACTCGGCGGTGTGGACGGGCGACAACGTGTCGGACTGGGAGCACCTGCAAATCGCCAATATTCAGTGTCAGCGCCTGTCGGTTTCCGGCTTTTCGTTCTGCGGCACCGACATCGGTGGTTTCACCGGATGCACCGATGGCGAGTTGTACGTACGCTGGCTGCAACTGGCCGTATTTCACCCGCTCATGCGGACGCACAGCAAGGGCCAGCACGTGACCGGCGATGCCCTGATCCCGCTGGAAGAGGAAGGCCTGGCGCCCGATGAAACGATTCACATTCCCGACAGTCCACCCGAAGAAGCCCTCATTCCACAACTTTCAGACCAGGAACCCTGGTCTTTCGGGGAGAAATGGACCCCTTCGGCGAAAAAAGCCATCGAATTGAGGTACTGCCTGCTACCTTGCCTCTACACCGCCATGTGGCGGCATACGCTCGACGGAACGCCGGTGCTGCGGCACCTGGCTTTTGCGGATGCCAACGACCCGAGGCTGTGGGAACAGGAACGCGATTTCATTTTTGCAGAACACCTGCTGGTCAGCCCGGTTATTCAGGCACGGGTGCAGCGGCAGGGCGTTTATCTGCCAAAAGGAAACTGGTACTATTTCTGGACAGGCCAGCCATGCGCAGGGGAAGTTTTTATCAATACCATGCCCGACCAGATCCCGTTTTTTATCCGGGAGGGCGCTGTTTTGCCGGTATATCCGGTGCGGCAGTGGGTAAATGAAAAACCTGTCGACGAACTGACTTTGTACGTGTATTACAAAAACGGCCTGGAAACCAGCCATTTGTATGAGGATGAAGGAGAGGGTTACGGCTACCAGGAAGATCAGTGGAGCCTGAAAATATTTGAAACGCAGGGCGCCAACGGCGATTTCACCCTTCGGCAACGCAAGGAAGGCAACTATGAGCCCGCATATAAAAAAGTAAAAATTTACCTGGTCGGTTTTCCGGCATTTGTAAAGCAATGTACCGTAGACGGCGAAGAAATGCCTATCAAGGAAATTCGTCTGCGCGACCGTTCGCTGTACACGCTGAACATCGCTCCGGAATTTGAAACAATAGCATGGCACGGATAAACTGGATACGCATCGGCTACCACTTACTTTTCTGGATCGCTTACCTGTTCTTCAACGGTCTGGTGGTATGCGTCATGGAAGGCCAAAAAATCAATTCTTTTCTTTTGCCGGCCATGTACCGGGAGGCCTATTCCCTGCCGGTGAAACTTGCGTTTACCTATTTTATCTTTTATTACGTCATTCCGCTGTACCTCGACCGCAGCAAACTGGCCATTCTGGTGCTCATGTCGGTGGTGTCGTTCGCCATCGCCACGTTATTGTACCGGGTGCAACTGTGGGGATACTTTACGTACGTGGAGCCGAGGTCTTATGCGTTTTTCGGGGCGCAGGGCGTCATTCTTTGCGTGTTCGACCTTTATATTACCATTACCTCTGCGGTCATCATTAAAATGATCAAACTGCGCTACAAGAGCCAGGAAGTGGAGGAACGGCTCATCAGCGAAAAACTCCAGAGCGAACTCAGTTTTTTGCGCGCACAAACCAACCCGCATTTTCTGTTCAACACCCTGAACAACCTTTTCGTGCTGGCCCGCAAAAAGTCGGACAAAACCGCCGACGCCATCATGATGCTCTCGAAAATCATGCGTTTCGTGCTGTACGAATGCCGCGCGCCACGTATTGCAGTGGCCGACGAAGCCAAGGTGATCCGCGATTACATTGAACTGGAAAAACTGCGCTACAACCAGCGCCTCACGGTGGATTACCAGGAGGTGATCGACAACCCGCATGCCTCCATTTCGCCCTTGCTGTTGCTGCCTTTCGTGGAAAACAGTTTCAAACACGGCGCCGGCGCTACTACCGGAGATGTGATTATTCGTATTCTCCTGACGCTGGAGAACAATCAGTTGAAATTTCAGGTGCACAACACCGTCGACAGCGATGTAGAACCCGCTCCAAACGGTACCGGCGGCATCGGCCTCAAAAATGTGAAACGACAACTGGATCTGCTGTACCCTTCCCAGCACTCCTTGTCTATCGGGCGCGACAATGGTATGTACAAGGCTGATTTGCAGGTGAATTTGAACGAGCAATAAACCGACTTCGCACTGCCGACTTCGCACTTCGCACTTTTATTCCGGCATTCCGAATTCCGCAAAATACCGCCACAGCGCTGCCGAGTGTAACGCCTGAAAGACCTCGCCGGCCCGCAGCAATCGCAGCACTTCCTTGCCCGGCAACACCCGCACCGTGATATCTTCCGTGCTTTCCAGTTGTTGCCCGTCGAGCCGCTCCACGCCGGTGGCCAGAAAAATATGGCTGGTATTCGTATGTGTGGAAGGATTGGCCGACGCCTGAATCCAGGGTTGCCATTCGCCGCCGCCGTAACCCGTTTCCTCCATTAACTCGCGCTGCGCATTTTCCAGCGGCGTGTACGCGTCTTCCGCCACGCCGGCCGCCAGTTCGTAAAACACCGCGCCGATGCCATGCCGGTATTGCCGGATCAGCACGAACTCACCCGTTTTAGTGATGGCCAGCGTCATGACCCAATCTGGATATTCGAATACGAAAAAATCGTCTATGCGGGCGCCGTTGGGCAGCAACACGGTATCTTCCCGAAGGTACATGTAGGGGCGTCGGTCGAGTACATAGCGGCGGTCGAGCACCTTCCAGGGTTTTGGATCTTGCATGGTAGTGTTTGGTGTGTTGTGTTTGGGATTTTGGGTGGTAAATTAATTCCCGGGAGTAGGGTCGTAAAGGTAGAATTGTTTTGACTTACCATCCGATACACGAAAACCTAAACACGAAACACGAAAAAAGGCTACCCCACCAAATGGTGAAGTAGCCTTTCCGAAAAATTCCGGATACACAGCCCTATTTGAACGTGTAACGAGCGCTCAGTGCGCCTGCATCGCCACGGAAACCGTCGTTATAGGCGCTACCGATAACGAACGTTGGCACCCAGTCAACAGACAGGTTCACAGGTGCATTGGGGAATTTGAAATCAAGACCCAGGCAGCCCATGATACCGATATTGAGGCTATTGTAGTCGTCATTGATGAAGTAAGTATCGTCGTAGTTCCAGAAAATAGCGCTGGCGCCACCACCGTAGTACCAACCCAGTCCTTCCACACTTGGAAATGGCGTGTGCACTTCGTACAACGCACCAACAGTGAGGTAGTTGACATAGGAAGCATACCGGCGATAGCCCAGAAAGCCCTCGAACGCGCCTTTTTCGTTTACAAACGTTTTAAAGCTGATCGAAGCCGGGTAGCCGAGTCGGAGACCGATGGCAGACTTGTAGTTAGCCTGGGAAAATGCCGCGAAACACGCGAACATAATGGCAAGGGTGAAAAACAGTTTTTTCATAATGATTTCAGATAGTTAAAAATGATTTTTGTTCGGGTCAAAGGTAGCCGTTCGATTGAAAACACAAAACAATGTATGGTACTAATTTTTTAATACAGTGCAGTTTTGCGTAGCATTAGTTTAAATATAAACTATTCGTTATCAGATTATTGAGGCCAAAAGACCCGCTCTTTCGTCCGGCTTGAACCGGCTTTCACCATCCCCGCGTAAACACTCTGCGGGCATTGTTTGTCTTTCCGTACAAAAGCCTCAACTTTGCGGCCGATTTCAAACCCACTCGATATGAAAATTGCCGTTTTCCCGGGTTCATTCGACCCCATCACTGTCGGCCATGTGGACCTGGTGCGGCGCGCACTGCCGCTTTTCGACAAAATCATCGTGGCGGTAGGCATCAATTCTACCAAAAAATACCTGTTTCCGCTCGAACAACGCATGGAGTGGCTGCGACAGGTATTTGCCAAATACCCGCAGGTAAGCGTCGATTCTTTCCAGAACCTGACGGCGCATTACTGCCAGCGCATCGGCGCCCGGTACCTGCTGCGTGGCCTGCGCAATGCCTCCGATTTCGATTATGAAAAAACGATTTCCCAACTCAACCACATCGTGGGCGACGGCATCGAAACCGTATTCCTGATCTCGCAGCCCGAGTTTTCGCATATCAGCAGCACCATTGTGCGGGAAATCATCGTGGGCGGCGCCGACGCCACGCCGTTTATTCCGGCGGAAATTCACATCGAAACCCTGCCTTAGGGGATGATTCGAGGATTTGAGTATTCGAGTATCTGATTTCAAATCCTCGAATACTCATATCCTCACATCCTCAAAAACCATCCCTAACCACCACTCACAACTCACCACTCACCACTCACTAAAAATGACCGACGCAATATTTCAAGTTCCACAGCCGGTAAATGAGCCGGTTTTGAATTTCGCTCCGGGTTCGCCCGAAAAACTGGCGCTCAAAAAAGCGCTGGCAGAAGCCAAATCCGCACCGAAAGAAATCCCCATGTTCATCGGCGGCAAACACGTGCATTCCGACCAGAAAGTGGCCATGCACCCGCCGCACGAGCGCAAACACACGCTGGGCACCTATTCCAAAGGCAATGCCACGCACGTGAAGCAAGCCATTGACGCTGCACTGGCTGCCAAACCGGCCTGGGAAGCCATGCCGTGGCAGGAACGCGCCGCTATTTTCCTGCGTGCTGCCGATTTGCTGACCGGACCTTACCGCAGCAAAATGCTGGCAGCCACCATGTTGTGTCAGAGCAAAAACGCCTACCAGGCCGAAATCGACTGCATCTGCGAACTGGCGGATTTCTGGCGTTACAACGTGCATTTTATGCAGGAAATCTACAAACAGCAGCCCCTCAGCACCCGTACGATCTGGAATCGCACCGACTGGCGCCCCCTGGAAGGATTTGTTTTTGCCCTTACGCCATTCAACTTCACGGCCATCGCAGGTAACCTCCCCACGGCCCCGGCCATGCTTGGCAACGTAGCAGTCTGGAAACCCGCCGAGTCGCAGATTTATTCGGCCGCGGTGATCATGGAAATCCTGGAAGCCGCCGGACTACCCGCCGGGGTCATCAACCTCGTGTACGTGGACGGTGTGACAGTAGGAGACGTGGTGTTCAAACACCCCGATTTTGCAGGGCTGCACTTCACCGGCAGCACCGGTGTGTTCCAGCGTATCTGGAAAACCATCGGCGACAACATTTCCAATTATCGCACTTACCCCCGCATTGTGGGCGAAACCGGCGGCAAGGACTTCGTCATCGCGCACTCCTCCGCCGATGCCGAAGCAGTAGCCGTAGGCCTGGTACGCGGCGCGTTCGAATTCCAGGGCCAGAAATGCTCGGCCGCTTCCCGCGCTTATGTTCCGCAAAGCCTGTGGCCGACCGTAAAGGCAAAAATGCTGGCCGACCTGGCTTCCCTGAAAATGGGCACCACGGAAGATTTCCGCAATTTCATCAATGCCGTCATTGATGAAAAAGCGTTCGACAAGATCACTTCCTACATTGCCGACGCCAAAAAAGCGAAAGGTGTGGAGGTCATTGCAGGTGGTAACTTTGACAAAACGGAAGGTTTTTTCATCGAGCCGACGGTCCTGGAAGTGTCTGACCCTCAGTATGTTACCATGTGTGAGGAGATTTTCGGTCCGGTGCTGACGATTTACGTGTACCCCGATAAACAGTTTTCGGAAACGCTGGACATTCTGGACCAAACCTCGCCGTATGCCCTTACCGGCGCCGTATTTGCCCGCGACCGCGCTGCCCTCGATCTGGCCAATAGCAAACTGCGCCATGCCGCCGGCAACTACTACATCAACGACAAACCAACGGGCGCCGTTGTCGGTCAGCAGCCCTTCGGCGGCGGCCGCGCTTCGGGCACCAACGATAAAGCCGGTTCTATTTTGAATATGTATCGCTGGATTTCGCCGCGGACGATGAAGGAGAATTTCGTGGCGCCGACGGATTATCGGTATCCGTTTTTGAGCGAAGAATAAAGTAGTCCGAAGTCGTCAGTGCGAAGTACGAAGTCTGGAAACAGTGCGAAGTCTGGAAACAGTGCGAAGTGCGAAGTGCGAAATCCGCATTACCGAGCGTATGGAGACTTCGCACTTCGTACTGACGACTTCGCACTGTTTCCAGACTTCGTACTTCGCACTTTAGACTTCGGACTTTTTAGGTACCGGGTCATGCATCGGGTGCTTGCTCCACGGGTGGCAGCGCAAAATGCGTTTTACCGCCATATAACCGCCTTTCAGAACGCCCCATTCTTCGATAGCACCGATGGCATAGTGCGAGCAGGTGGGCTGGTACCGGCATTTATTGGCGCCCAGGAGCGGCGACAGGAGAATCTGGTACAGCCGGATCAGCAAAATGAAAGGAAAACGAATAATTTTGGACAACATCAGATCGTGAATTTATACCCGACGCCGCGCATGGAATGAAAAAAACGCGGGCTTTTCGGGTCTTCTTCAAAATATTTGCGGAAAGCCAGGATGAAGTTGTCGATCGTGCGGGTGCTGGGAAACACGTCGTAGCCCCAAACCGACTGCAAAATCTGGTTGCGGCTCACCACCTCGTTTTTGCGCTCGATGAGCAATTTCAGCAGCATGGCCTCTTTTTTCGTCAGCATAATCTCGTCGCCACGAAACGACGTCGCTTCGAACGTATCGAAATTGATTTTGTTTTTGCCGAATTCGAACAACGTGGGCGCCTCTCCTTTTATCCGCTGGCTGCGCCGCAGCAGGTTGTTCACCCGCAGCATCAGTTCTTCCAGTACAAACGGCTTGGTCAGGTAATCATCGGCGCCTTTTTTGAGGCCGGTGATGCGGTCCTGCGACATATCCTTGGCTGTCAGCAGCAGAATCGGCACTTCCGTGTTGGTCAGCCGCACCTGTTCTGTAATGGTAAAGCCATCCACGTCGGGCAGCATAACGTCCAGCAGCAGCAGATCAAAATGCTGGCCCTGGGTGAGTTGCAGCGCTTTTTTCCCGTTTCCGGTTGCCACTACCTCAAAACCTTCCAGTTCCAGGTTCATTTTGACCGCGTCGCGGATGTGTTCTTCGTCTTCGACCAGTAAAATACGCATGTGGACTAGAAGTGAGAGGTGAGAGTGTGAGAAGTGAGAGACCGTAGAGTACGCCGCGTTGCTCCATGATTTTTGACTATGATTTTTAATTGATTTATATGATTACCATGATTATGACCCATGAAATAAGTGCGGTTGTTGCATTTTCCTGGCCTTCATAAATCATGTCCA
>JAKQJD010000013.1 GCA_029561355.1 Bacteroidota bacterium
GCCGTACAGGACATGCTCGGACACGAAAGTATTACCACTACGGAAATTTACACCCACCTCGACACGGAGTACCTGAAAGAGACCATTTACCTTTACCACCCGAGGATGAAGATGTAAAGAGGATGTTTCGTTTTTTGTGTATAGTGTTTAGCAAAACCTGGATACTTAGGCCCTCCTAAAAACCAAACACAAAAAACGAAACACACTCCATGTAAACACTACCGCAACTTATGGAAAACAACGCAGGAAAATCCTACTGGCTCGTCAAATCGGAACCGGATGTGTTCAGTTACGACCAACTGGTGAAAGACGGCAAAACCCGCTGGGACGGTGTGCGCAACTACCAGGCACGCAACAACCTGCGCGCCATGCAGGTGGGCGATTTTTGTTTGTTTTACCACAGCAATATCGGCCTGGAAGTGGTGGGCATCGCCCGGGTGCAACATGCGCATTACCCCGACCCGACGGCGGAAAAAGGCGACTGGTCGTGTGTGGATCTGGAGCCGTACAAGGCTTTTAAACGCCCCGTTCCGCTCACTGAAATCAAAAGCAACCCCGATTTGCAGAACATCGCTTTGGTGCGCAACGGCCGTTTGTCGGTAATGCCCCTTGCGTTCGACGAATTTTCGACCCTGCTTCAGTTGGGAGACACGCAACTTTGAGAGCAACATTCGATCACCGGCCTGCAAGGGCGCTATTTTTAAAATATGATCTTCGTAAGTTCCAGTAATTTCAATACAAACGGCGGCAGGGTGCCCGGTGGCGGCCTGGGTTGTTTGTTACTGGCTATATTTGGCTTCGCTGCCGTGTATTTTGTATTAAAAGGGCTTTACATTATACTCTATTGGCTTTCTCCTGTGCTGTTGGTGCTGGCTGCTATCATCAATTGGCGCGTGTTCCCGCAAACGGTAAAAAACTGGCTGAAAGGATTACAGACCAATCCAGTTGTGGCCCTGATTTACCTGGGTTTTTCGGTGCTGCTTTTTCCGTTTTTCAGCCTGTACATGCTGCTGAAAGCGGTCGGACTCAAACAACTGGAACGTATGGGCGCCCAGGCTTTCGGGCAGCAGGGCAGCAACAGCCCCGAACAGGAGGAGTTTGCGGAATTCGAGGAAATTGAAACGATCCCGAAAACCGATCTGAAACCGAAACAACCCGTCACGCCGCCCGAATTGCCGGAAAAAGAGACCCCACCGGCCAAATCGCAGGAGCCGCCCAAACCGCAAAACCCGTACGATCAGATATTTGATCAGTAAGAACATGTTGAGATTTTCGTTTGCAGCCCGGCAATAAAAATCTCAACATGCTCTAAGCGCGGCGGCCGACCAATCCCGTAAAGAAAAAAATTAAAAAAATCTTCCGCGTCAAAACCATTTGCCACAATAGATGTTTAAACACTTAAATTTAGAACATCAGTACAATTCAAATCAACATTCATATGGCAACGACAAAATGGGGCATCGACCCGACCCACTCCGAAATCACCTTCCGTGTAAAACACATGATGATCAGCAACGTAACCGGCTGGTTCGAATCTTTCACTGGTGATGCGGAAACGGAAAACGAAGATTTTACTTCAGCGAAAATCAATTTCAGCGCAGATACAACCTCGATCAATACCCGCAACGAAGCGCGCGACAACCACCTGCGCAGCGCCGAGTTTTTTGATTCCGAAAAATTCCCGAAATTGACCTTCACGGCTACCGGCTACGAAAAAACCGGCGGCGACAACTATACCCTGAAAGGCGATCTGACCATCCGCGACGTGACCAAACCGGTAACGCTTGCCGTAGAATTCGGCGGTGTAGCCACCGACCCTTGGGGCAATTTGCGCGCCGGTTTCGAAATCAATGGCGAGATCAATCGTACCGAATTCGGCCTGACCTGGAGTGCCGTCACCGAAGCGGGCGGCATTGTGGTGAGCGATGCAGTGAAACTCCATGGGCATGTGGAGTTGATCAAGCAAGCGTAGTTTTTGAGGATTTGAGGATGCGAGGATTTGAATATTTGTTAAAAATCAAATTCTCGCATCCTCAAATCCTCAAAAATCAATCATTGATCCACAAATCCCCCACCGCAGGTGCGATGGATGTTGTCACGCCGTCGTTCATTACCCGTTCCTGTTGGGTAATTCCTTCCTGATGAATCGCTTCAAGGAAAAGGCTGATAAACTCGGAACTCAATTCATTTTTTTCAGCCCGGCGCCGGCAGGCTTCCACCAGGGCGCGCCATCTTTCGGGCTGAAAAATGGCGATATTTTTGTCTTTTTTCACGTAGCCAATCTCCCGTACCATGTGCATGCGCTGCGCGATGAGGTGAATGATTTCCTCGTCGAATTCGTCGATTTGCTGACGGAAATTATCAATTTTCAACAAATAGTCCGGATCCTGGGAAGTCGCATTGCGGCGAATCAGGCTGCCGGTCATTTGCCCGAATTGCTCCGGTGTGATTTGCTGGGCGGCATCGCTCCAGGCCGTGTCCGGCGTCGGGTGCACTTCCACCATCAGACCGTTGAAATGCAGGTCGTACGCTTTCTGGGCGGTTTCTGCCAGGATATCGCGGCGGCCGCAGATGTGGGAAATGTCACAAATCACTTCCAGACCGGGGAATTCTTCCATCAGGTCGATGGCCATTTGCCAGCGTGGCACGTTGCGGTATTTTGAATCACCATAGGTGGAAAATCCGCGGTGAATGGCTGCAATGCGCCGCAAACCGGCCTTATACAGGCGTTCTATCGCGCCGACCCAGAGTTTGTAATCCGGATTGACGGGATTTTTGACGATCACCGGAATATCCGTGCCTGCCAGCGCGTCGGCAATTTCCTGCACCGAAAACGGGTTCACCGTCGTTCGCGCGCCAATCCAAAGTACGTCGACCTCGTGTTTGAGGCATTCTTGCACGTGTTGCGCATTGGCCACTTCGGTGGTGGTTTTCATACCCGTTTCTTCCTTCACCCGCTGTAGCCAGGCGAGTCCGGGCACGCCGATGCCTTCGAACGCGCCGGGCCGTGTGCGTGGTTTCCAGATGCCTGCGCGGAACAGATCGGGCTGTAGGTGTTTCAGGCCGTGCGCCGTGGCAAGCACCTGTTCTTCGGTTTCGGCGGAGCAAGGGCCGGCAACGAGTACCGGGCGTTTATTTTTTTCAAAAACGGGCTGGAATTGCATTGGTGGTGTGGTTAGGATGGCATTTTAACCGGCTGTAAAACAGCAGGAAAGGTATTGGGTTTTGAAAAACCATAGAGATAAATTGATATTCCGGGCGTTGTAGTCATCCGATGACTTCGAGTCATCGGATGACTACAACGCCCGGAATATCAATTTATCTCTATCATTTCTTGCAAATATTTTTCTAAAACACCCTTTTGCTGCGCCTGAATGAGCGCCGAACCGATAATGGCCACATCCGCAGCATCGGCCACCGAGCGCGCCTGTTCGGGTGTGGAAATGCCGAAACCGATCCCGATTCTTATGTCGGGCGAATGCTGTTTGATCCTTTCGATGACCCTTTGCAAGCGCGGGTGCAAACTAAACGTGCTACCTGTAATTTTAAAATCGGACATCAGGTAGAAAAAATCGAAACCCATTGCCAGCAGTTTTTCCAGGCGCGTATCGGAAACGTTGGCGGCCAGCACAGGCACTAATTTTAATGATGAATGATGAATGATGAGTGATGAATGCGGGTCGTCGACGGGAAGGTCTGGGATGATGAGGTGGTGGATTTGCAGGTTTTCCATGGCTTCGGTGAATTTTTTCAGGCCGTAGGCGTACACGCGGTTGACGTACGACATCACCATGATCTCTTGCTGCGGGTATTTATTTCGGATGGTTTGCAGCGCTCCGAGGCAATCGCTCAAACTTACGTGCTGCCGTTCTACCGCTTCCTGGCAGGCGGCGGTGATGACCGGACCGTCGGCCGTAGGATGCGAGAAAGGGATTTGCAGTTCGAGAATGGCCACGCCGCCCTCCACGTATTTTTCCGCCGTGCGTATGCTTTCCGCGAGTGTCGGGTAACCCAACACCAGGTGTCCCATGACGGTGATCGTATTTTTATCCAACCTTTCCATGTATCCGGTATGTCTTGAGAGAAACAATTATTAAAGCATTTTGCAGTAAAATCTACTTGAGCAGGTGTTGTGCGTAAGCGATCAGGCTTTCTTCCTGAAAATGCCGCATGGTGATGAATAAATCCTTTTCACCACGCCCGGAAGCGTTGATGACCACGATGTTGTCTTTCGGCAACGTGGCGGCTAGTTCGAACGCGTGGGCAAATGCGTGTGCCGATTCGAGCGCCGGAATCAATCCTTCCGCACGGGCCAGGCGCTGTACGGCTGCCAGCGCCGCTTCGTCGCTGGCCGTTTCGAAACGCACCCGTCCTTCGTCGGCCAGATGCGCCAGAATAGGGCTCACGCCGCAGTAATCGAGTCCGGCTGAAACGGAGTGCGTAGACGCAATATTCCCGTCGCCATCCTGCAAAAAATAGGAATGGTAGCCTTCGAAAATACCCAATTGTCCGTGTTGCACCTTGGCGGCGTGTTCGCCGGGCTGAATGCCACGCCCGCCTGCTTCCACACCAATGAGCCCTACCTCTTCGTCGTCCAGAAAATCATAAAACATACCCATGGCATTGGAGCCGCCGCCCACGCAGGCTACGCAGTAATCGGGCAGCCGGCCGGTGGTTTCCACACATTGGCGGCGGATTTCTTCGCCCACCACTTTCTGGAAAAAGGTATTCATGGCCGGGTACGGGTGCGGACCCACGGCCGAGCCCAGCAGGTAATAACTTTCGGGATTGGCCACCCAGTCCTTAAACGCCGCGATCACCGCATCGTTGAGGGTTTGGCTACCCTCTTCCACCGCTACGACTTTGGTGCCGAGCAGTTCCATCCAGTACACGTTGGGGCGCTGGCGCTCGTAGTCTTTTTTGCCCATGTACAC
>JAKQJD010000039.1 GCA_029561355.1 Bacteroidota bacterium
CTGTACAATATGGGATCGGAAGAAGGCGATATCAATAACCGCAACGAAAACGCAGCGAAAGCCACCCTGCGCAGCAAGATGAAAACGGAAACGTTCAGCGATACCGGCCAGCCTGTATATACGCTGGCCACTGCGCTGTCGCTGCTTGTGTTTTATGCGCTGGCAATGCAATGCTTCAGTACGCTGGCCGTTGTGCGGCGCGAAACAGGCAGCTGGAAATGGGCTGCCCTGCAGTTCTTTTCGATGAGTTTGCTTGCATACTTCGGAGCCTGGGCCGTGTACCAGATCTTCTCCTAAAAGTCCTTACATTTTCGGGAAATCCAGAATGGTATTGCGGTTGTACAGCATCAAAATCAGCCCTATCAGGAAAAACAGGATCATGAAGAGGTACAGCATGCAATAGCCTTTGCCACGGGTATTTTGAATATTATCCATTTTGTCCGGTTGTGTGTTGCTAAGAAAAGTGCGGCAAAAATAGAAAGCGCTGTGGAGAATCCGCCATTGCGCTTACTTTTTTCGCTTTTTCAGAATAGTTTTAAATGTTTTGCTGCGGATGGAATACCTTTTTTGCCGGAAATGAAATTTTTCATACCCGATACGACAGGCCGCGCGGTTTTCTATCTTTGCCGCCGAATATTTGCAAACAACTGATTTTCAGAAAATTACAATATGTACCCAGACCTTTCCTACCTTTTTCACGATCTGTTTGGCACTGCGCCGGATAACTGGCTGGCCATTTTTAAAATGTTCGGCTTCGTGCTGGCCATGGCATTTCTGGCAAGTGCAGTGGTTTTTTATGCTGAACTGAAACGTAAATCACGGGAGGGATTATTCCAACCGGATAAAAAGATGGTGACGGAGCCGGCCCCGACTACCCGCGGGGAGATCATCGGAAACGTACTGGTGGGGCTGTTGTTGGGAGGAAAAGGGTTTTACGCTTACACGCATTATCAAGATTTCCGGCAGGATCCGGCCTCCATTATCCTCTCCGCCAAACTGCATATACCAGCCGCGCTGATCGGCGCCGGCGTTATGCTGGC
>JAKQJD010000046.1 GCA_029561355.1 Bacteroidota bacterium
CAATAATCGCCGAAACTACGCACCTGCGTTTTGAGAATACCATTGACCCAAACGCCGCCGCAATTGTCGGGACGGCCGTCGTTGCAGGCGGCAATCACCGCTTTGGAGCGCAGGTCTTCGGGCAGGTTATCGGGTTTTATACCAATTTCTATGTATTTGTGCAGGGGCGTTCGGGTGTCCTGCAAGTGGTGCAGGGGCGAATACTGGCCCTTTTCGTCGCTTGCGGAGGCGGTATACCGGAATTGCAGTGATTCGTACAACGTGCCGATGGGCATCCGCAAATTGAAGTTTTCCAGCGCGATCGTATTTTCTTTCTGATAATCGAAAAAGTACTGAAAAGGGATGGCAAGCGGTAGCGGCTCTTCGATTTCGCTTTGCAGCGCCCAGAAATTGATGACGGAGGAGTTGCCGCCTGCATCGGTTACTTTCAGTTTGATTTTTACGGGTTTGTCTTTGGCGAGCGCCACGGCGCCGAGGGTCTCCGTACGCACGTAATTGTTCAGGAAATTGCCCGGCAGCACAAAGCAGCGGTGAAACCAGGCGCCGAAACGTTTACGGGCGGCATAGTCCATATGCGCGTTGTTGTAGCGGGTTTCTTCGTTGTCGAGTTCGCCCATGCGCCATTCATAGGCCAGTTTGTCGTCGGCAAACAGTTCGATCGCATAAACGCCGTTGTCGTTGTTCAGGCCGTTCATGTGGTCGTAGGCTTTCACACCAAATCCGATCCGGCCGGCGGCAAAACGAACCGTATCGCCTTCCAGGCCCACCTGCCCTTTTTTGTCGCGTTGCAGGGGCAATGGTTTGCTGGTAATCACTTCGCGGTTATCGGTCAGGAAATACACTTTCATGTCGCGAATTTCCGGCGCAACATTATCGGCAATAGGCAGGTTGAACAACTGCGGATTCAGCATTTTGTCGGTGGCGGAGTTCCGGATCTCGAAATGCAGGTGTGGTCCGGAGGAACCGCCGGTATTGCCGAGTTTGGCTATTTCCTGGCCTTTTTTTACCGTAAACTGGCCCTCTGCGGGTTTCAGGTCTACCTCAAAAGACTCTTTTCCGTATTGATTTTCCCGGACGTATTTTTCGATTTCCGGTGAAAAGCGGTCGAGGTGGGCGTATAGGGTGGTATAGCCGTTGGGGTGCTTCACGTAGAGCACGTTGCCATAGCCGCTGGCCTGCACTTTGACACGATCGACAAAACCGTCGGCTGCGGCCAGGATGGGCTGCCCTACCCTGCCGGTAGCACTTTTGATATCGATACCGGAATGGAAATGGTCTGGGCGTAATTCGCCGAAGGTGCCCGACAGCCGGATGGAACTGCTAACCGGGCTTTGAAAATAATCTTTCGGATAACTGGCTATCACTACTTCCGGCGGCGGCAGTGGCGCCGGGTCTGGCTCGTCGAATGATAGAAACGCGCACAAAACCGCGCTGCCCGCCAGAAGGCTTCCCCACTTTTTTTGCATAATTCATGAGCGTTTAGTGAGCCAAAATACACATAAAATGACGAAACGCAATTGTTAAAAATGCGAAACGAATCTCCAACACTTATTTAAGATATTGAAAACCAATATTTTAACTGGCAAAAATTAATGTGTGCCGGCAAGCGGGTGTATTTCCAGCGTCGTATCGGAAGCGTAGTGCCAGCGACCTGCAACGGTGCGTTCGTATGCGTTTTTGAGCAGGTATTCGTAGAACAATTCCCGTGAAATACCCCGTGCGCCGAGGCTTTCTAAGTGGGCTGTCTGTTGCTGGCAATCGATCAGCCAGTAGCCTGCTTTTTCCAGTGCTTTCACCAACGTAATAAAACCTGCCTTGGAAGCATTGGTGACGCGCGCAAACATACTTTCGCCGAAAAACATCTTGCCCAGCGAAATACCGTACAAACCGCCGACCAGTTCTTCATCCTGCCACACTTCCACGGAATGTGCCAGGCCTTCGCGGTGCAGATTGGTATAGGCATCGCAAAATGCTGTGGTGATCCAGGTACCCGACTGACCACCGTAGCGAGGCGTTTCGGCGCAGCCTTGCATCACCTGTTCAAAAGCGGTATCGAAGGTGTAACGAAATTTATGCTGGTTGAAAACGGAACGCATACTTTTATGAATACACAGGTCGGCCGGCTTCAGCACCCAGCGTGGATCGGGAGTGTACCAGTAGAAATAACCGTCTTCCTCAAACCAGGGAAACAAGCCGTTGGCATATGCGCCGATCAGTCGCTGCTCGTGCAGGTCGCGACTCACGGCTATCAGGCCGTTCGATTCCGCCTCGGCCGGATGCGGAAACAACTGGTAATTGTCGTCGGGTAACCTGTAGACGGGCATTTTTGTTGTTATTGGTTTAAGTGTTATTACTTAAATGTTATTGATTATTAGTTATTGGTTATTAGTGTGGTAACGCCTGGTCTTCTACAATAATCAAGCGTTACCACACTAATAACCAATAACTAATAACCAATAACATTTAAACCAATAAGGATCAAGGCTCCTCCTCTCCCCCTTCCACTTCCGCCGAAAGTCCGCGGTCGAGCAGTGCGGAACAAAGCGGGAGCAACTCGGAACGCGTACCGGTTTTAACCGTCGCCTTGCCTTTATAATGAATCATAATGGCGAGTTGTTCCGACTGTTCGGAGGTGTGTTTCAAGACCGTCATGAAACACTCTATAACCCACTCGAAGGAATTGTGATCGTCGTTGTAGACAATCAGATACGCCGGCGCTCCGGTGTCGACGGCATCTTCGACCAGAACGTCTTCCTCCTCCTCCCAGAGCGGTTTTTCAAAATTGGAAATGCGATACACAGACTCCATAACACTGGGAAAAAGAATTAGTTGATCGATTGAAGCGCTTGTTTGACGGCAGCGAAATCGGGGATATCGCCTGCATTTTCGAGCACTTCGGCGTACTGAACAATACCTTTTGCGTCGATTACGAATGCAGAACGCTTGGATACGCCTTTCAGGCCCATGCCGAACTCCTTGTACAAAGAGTCGTATTTTTTGCTCACGGTTTTGTTGAAATCCGACAACAACGGGAAGTTAAAACCCTGTTCCTCTTTCCATTTGGCGAGGGTAAAAGGGCTGTCTACCGAGACGGCCAGGATCTGGGCGTCCAGTTTTTCGTAGTCGGCAATGCTGTCGCGCATCTGGCACAGCTCTTTGGTACAAACTCCGGTGAATGCGAATGGAAAAAACAGGAGCACAACATTTTTACCGCGTTGTTCGGAAAGTTTTACGAGCGATTTGTCGCTGGATCGCAGCGCAAAATCTGGGGCTTTATCGCCGGGCTGGAGCATATTTACAGGAAACGGTGGTGAACGTACTGATTTTTGAAGGGGCGAAATTAGGGAATTTTGCGGCAAGCCCGCAAAATTGTTATAGGTTATTGGTTATTAGTTATCAGGGTGGTAAGGGACCATCTGTACAAAAGCCTGGCCGCTCAAACGAGTAGCCAGGCTTTTGTACAGATGGTCCCTTACCACCCTGATAACTAATAACCAATAACCTGTAACGACCTCAAGGATACGCTACCGCAATCACGCCCGTTCCCACAATAATCCGGCTTAACAAAGGTTCGAGCACATTGTACAGGCGGCAGGAGTAGGAAACTTCCATTTTCCGGGTTTTCTGGCCGTTTTCGTTCGG
The DNA here is from genome assembly GCA_029561355.1 of Bacteroidota bacterium. GTDB lineage: Bacteria > Bacteroidota > Bacteroidia > Chitinophagales > Saprospiraceae > M3007. The sequence goes on from JAKQJD010000046.1 coordinate 3,643, forward strand.
ATCATAGGGTTCCGATGATAAAATATGGAAAAACGCATCGGGCGTTTGAGTACCCCTGCGCGACTCCCATGTGCCGCCGCTCTCATCTATCCAGCGGATATTGATGCGGTTCAGGTAAAGGGTATCGGGGTTGGAAACGATGTGCTCGACGGTATAGCCGAAATCAGCCGTTTTATTGATCGTCGGATCGATCGTGAAAATGCCGGCATAGGCGGTATCTCCTGCCGGGCTTTCCACATGAACTGCATAAATTTCCTGGGTCTCACTAACTGCGATTTGTTGCGTATTGGCTCCATTGCTCCATTGGAAAGATGACACCGGCGATCCCTGTGTATCGGCAGTTAACAAATATTGTGTACCGCCTCCTATAGAGTCGACCTGGATATCGATATTGACCTTTGGAAAGACATTGGAGATAGTATCGGAATTTACGGTATGTGCCACGACGCTTTTCAATGCGCCATTCCGGAACGCCCATAACCTCACCTGATGCACGGTATCCTGGACGAATTCCCTGATCAGTGTTTTGGTAGTTACAGGCGTATCGTTATCTATTCTCCATTGCAGGAGGGAATAGTCAGCCGAATCCGGCGCGTAAAATTTGTATCTGAAAACTTCATTTGCGGTGACGGGCTGATCAAAATAATAGGTTTTGTTCCCGGCGCTCAGCAATGTGTCGATAAAAACTTCCGACCCCGTTCGGTCATTCCGAAACTCAAAGGTAAGGCTCCCGGGGCAATCGCCTGCCGGGCAATCTGCCTGGGCAAACGTGCCGCCGAGCACCAGAACATTGGCATCATCCTTTTCGAAGCGCGTGAACAAATAGATATCCTCTACTCCGGCCTCCAGGGATTGTATTTCACCGTCTACTGTAAATTGAGTGGTAAATACGGGGTCCGCAGGCATATCGGGCGGAAAATCCCGGTTGCTGCAAGCCGACCAGAAAAGTAACCCTGCCAACAGCCAGTTATATTTTTTCAACATGATTTTGTTTTGCATATGTCAGGGTGAGTTTCAAAAATGCCAGCGTACCCCGAGGTCCGCAAACCAGAAGTTTTTCTTCGGCGCAACGTTTTCTGCCGGTTTCAGGATGCTGCCGGGGCGGTAATTGCCCTGGAACGACAGTCCGACGTGTGGCAAAACCCGCCATTCTGCCGAACCGAAGAGGCTGATATATGTATTCCGGAAGCCGGCTTTTTGACCTTTTTCTGTGTATCCATCCAACGTTTGAACACCGCCCAGCGTGGTTTCCTTCGTTTGAACAACGGTGTTTCGGGCGCCCAAAAGTATACCCGGCGCCACACCTGCCGACCATCCGAGGCGGCCCTTTTGCCAGTGCGCCGAAATGGGCAATTCCAGATTGACAGTATTTTTTACCAGACGCTTCGACTCGGTGCGTTCGACGCCGAAAGAGTAGCGGTATTGAACACTTACATTCTCCGTACTGTCGGTAGCGACGGGGGCGACAGCTGTCAGCGGCACGTAGCGGACCTGAACGCCGGCAGCCAGCGACCAGTGCCCGTGCAACGAATAACTTCCCGCAAAACCGCCGGCAAAACCGGTTCCTGCCTGCCAGGCCGATGCGGCAGCGCCGGCTTCCCAGGCAAAACGATTGGTATGAACGGGCCTGATTTCAGGTTTGGGCGCAGACGGTATTTTCCTCGGCGACAGGTTTTTCAGATAATGAGCGGGCGGGAACGGCAGTTCCAGCGCCTCCAAAAGGCGAATGAGGATTGGAGGAGCAGTGGCATCGCCGGCAATAAGAACTGTGCTGGACGGCGGAACCGCATCCGCTTCTACAGATGCATTCGGTCGCGTTTCCCGGTTGTTTTCCGGCTGAACAGTGAAACCGGGCACAGGTGCAGGAACCCCGGTTTCGGCGTTCGCTCCGACATTCATGTCATTTTCCGGACGGCTACCTTGTACATTTTTACGCGTTTTAAGAGCCTTATCAGGAAGCGCATTTCGGTTGTGGGGCAGTTTGGAAGCAGGCGTTTTGTGATGCAGCATGCGTTGGTTTTCCGGTTCGTTATCCTGTTTCAGCGCGGGTTTTTCAGTCGGATTTTCTGTGCTAATATATTGATTGTCAATATTTTTTCTAATCGTAGTTTCAGAAATACTGCTTGACGCATCATCTGAAGTGCCCGTTGATTCAGTAGTGCCCGGAGTTCCGGTTTCCGGACCCGGCGTGATGCTGCGGGTTTGTTCGGAATTATGAGTATTGATGGATGCAACGCCAGACGGACCATTTGTCTGTCCGGACCACAGCCAGATGGCGGCGATACCTGCCAGCATACCGCTGAAAAGCCACCAGAACAGCAGCCTGCGGCGCTTCCGGCGCCGTTCGTCGGCCTCGATCAAAGCCTGCGCCTGCTCCCAGTATTCCTCACGGAAAGGGAAGCGCTCGGAAGGGTCGTCGCTGTCAAATTTGCGTTGCATGAAATCATCTATATTTTCCATAGCTCAAATTGCCGGGTTCAGTTCAGTTTTGATCCAGTGCTGGAGTTGGGTGCGGGCATGGTTCACATGCCATTTGGAGGTTCCTTCGCTTATTTCGAGCATTTCACCGATTTCGCGGTGTGTAAATCCGTCGACTGCGAACAGGTTGAATACCTGCTGGGTAACGCGGGGCAGGCGGCGCAACATGTTTTCCAGGTGCTGCAAATCCAGTCGTTGCTCCGCTTCATTCCAGGAAATCGGTTCATTCGGATGTTCCTTTTCGATGGTGTCGGTAAAAACGGTGAGTTCGCGCCATTTCTTTTCCCGGCGGAACTCATCGATCACCGTATTGATCATAATGCGCCGGATCCAGGCTTCAAACGGCACTTCTTCGCGGCGATAACGATCAAGATTTTGTAAAATTTTCAAATACCCGTTGTTCACTGCCGCTGCCGCTTCCTGCTCGTCTCGTTTGTACCGCGCGCACACAGCCATCAGCACCGGGAAACAGACCCTATACAAGGCATACTGCGCCTTGCGGTCGCCCTTGTGCGCGGCTTGCAACATGTGTGGGTCAAGATTCATGCAGTGGGATCGGGAACGGTAAGGAGTGATTTTGAAAGGCAAATATAGAAGGTGTTTGGTTTTTCGTGTTTGGTGTTTGGAAAAGACTGATAATCAATCACTTCCCGAACACCAAACACGAAAATACCAAACACCTTCAGGTTTATTGTTTAACCACGCGTACGCTTTGTGATCCTTTATCCGTGCGGGCCGTCAGGAAATACGTGCCGGCCGGCAGCGAACCCAGGGAAATCTGCATTTGACTGGCCGTCACTTTTTGTGTTTGCATGATTTGTCCGTGCATGTTCGTTACCAGCAGTTGACCTTCCGCTTCTTTCAGATTGATTTGCAGCACATCGGAAGTCGGGTTTGGAGAAACCTTCGCAAAAGCCTCATAACCAACTTCTTTGGCAGCCAGCACGGCGCCGTTTTGCGTCACGTCGAAATTAATGCCGGAGAAACCGGGCTGTGCGGGCGACAGGGTGATGGTGGTCGATACCGGGGCAATTCCAGGAATATTGATCGTCACTACGTAGGTACCGTAGGCCAGGCTGGGGAAACTGTATTCGCCCGCAGCGTTGGTCGTAGCGGCGGCTACCGCAGTGCCGTCCTGCAACGTCAGAATAATACTGGCACCTGAAATCGGATCTCCTTCGCCGGAAAATTCCGCTTCGGAGGTGTGGCCCGTCAGGTTGGCGCCTTCGCTCACGAGGCCGCCGATGAAGCCGGGACCGCCGGGATTATCGCCTGGAATCAGGTAAATCACAGCGCCACCTCCGTTGAATGGATAAACCGTATAGAACTGCGCATCGCTCCACAAAAGGGATGAATAAGAGTAGGTAGGCAGGTAGTCGTTAAAACCGACCACGCCACCTGGAATAGCCGCTTTTACCAGATACTGGCCGGTCGGAATATTGTCAAACAAGACAAATCCGTTGGCATTCGTCTGTGCCTGTATGGTAGACGACAAAGTGCCAGCAGCGCTGTCGAACTGGATCAGGTAAACATTCGCGATAAGTGGCTGACTGGTCGAATCACCATAGTTCACCGAAACAGCAAACGATGTCGGCGGAAAAACTGCGTCGACGCAGGAAGTAGAAACACAGCCGTTTGAGCGGGTTATTGTTACGCAGTACGTACCTGCTACGGAAGTGGTAAATCCGGAAGTGGTGGCGCCGTTACTCCACAAATAAGTAGCGTTGTCATTCAGGTAATACGGAGCGCTGTAAGCGGAAACGTATATTTCGGTTGGATTGATGGTCCAGGCGCTGGCGTAACTCCAGCAGGTGCTATTGTTCAGCGTATCGCAGAAACTGGCGAAACAACCATCAGAGTATGTGATGGTTACACAATATAAACCGTCCTGCGTCACGTCGATGGTGGGCGTCGTTTCGCCCGTACTCCACAAATAACTACTCACAGGTGAAGAAGAAGAGTCGTAGGCCGTAAGCGTTGTAACACCGTTTTCATAATGGGTGGGCCAGAAATTGGCATCGCAAGGCGGGTTTTGTGCAAACGCCACACCATAGCAGCAAAAACAAAGTAGAGTAAAAAGCAGATTTTTCATGTAGTAGAAGTTGTTTGTTGTAAAATATGAAAATGCAGGTTCTGAACTAATACACGCAGCCAGCAGACAAAGCGTTGGGTAAGCGTGTGATTTTTATTTGTGCCGGTGCATTTTCATGCACGATGCAAGCCAATGGATGACTTACATCGTACATGAAAACGAGTAACAGGTTTTAATTTTTGATAATACGGGTGCTTTGAGCGCCTTTGGAAGTGCCGGCAGTGAGGGCATAAACACCGGCAGGCAGGGAAGCCAGTGAAAGCCGCATCTGATTACCGGTCACCGTTTGGCGCAGCAGGATCTGCCCCTGCATATTACTTAACAGCAACATACCTTCCGGTTCTTTCAGGCTCACCTGAACAACATCATTCGTCGGGTTGGGCGAAACGCTTGCAAACACCTCATAATCAACCTCTTTTGCAGCCAGTACGGCGCCGTTTTGCGTCACGTCGAAGTTGATACCCGAAAATCCGGGTTGTGCCGGTGAAATGGTAATCGTCGTGGAAACCGGCGTTACACCCGGGATGTTGATCGTTACTACATACGTACCGTAGGCAAGACTGGGAAAACTGTAAGCGCCGGTGGCATCGGTGGTAGCGGCTGCAACAGCTGTTCCGTCGGGTAGCGTCAGGATGATGCTCGCGCCGGCGATCGGGTCGCCTTCACCGGAAAATTCCGCTTCCGCAGGGTGCCCGGTCAGGTTGGCGCCTTCGCTTACGAGTCCGCCGATGAAGCCCGGTCCGCCGGGGTTGTTACCAAGAATCAGTTGAATAACAGCAGTTGTCCAACCTCCCATGGTTATATAGATGGGTTGAGCATCGCTCCAAAGCAGTTCCGATGGGTAATACGTTGGCAAATTTTCATTGAAACCTGCTGTACCGGGCACGATGGCCGCTTTGAGCAGGTATTTTCCCGGTGGTACGTTTTCAAACAGCGTATATCCACTGCCGTTGATATCCGTTTGTTGGGAATATACAGCCGTCAGCGTACCTGCAATGGTGTCAAACTGTATCAGATAAACCTGCGCAATGATCGGAGTGGTTATCGAGTCGGCATTATGTACATAAACATTAATTTGGTTTGGTGTTACGCTGACGCAAGAGGTGGATGTACAGCCATTGTATTGTGTAACCGTCACGCAGTACTCACCCAATTCCGTGGTATTGAAAGAGGATGTAGTAACGCCGTTGCTCCACAGATAGGTCGCACCTGTAGCGAACGGGAGTGTATATGCCGTTACCTGAAACGAATTTGAAAGGGGCTGCACTAACGTATAGGTATTGCAGTTAGTGTTGTCGACTGTGTAACAATCGGTGGCCGAGCATCCGAAGTTATACGTAACGGTTACACAGTACTCGCCGTTTGCAGGAGCATCAATAATCGGTGACGTTTCTCCAGTGCTCCACAAGTAGGAACTCACACTGCCGATGGAATCAGGAGCAACCAGGCTCGCGACGCCGCTGGCAGAACCCACTTCGACAATATGTGTCGTACATGCCGGCAGACTGGGTATCGTTACGCAGGAAGTAGACGTACAGCCGTTTTCGCGCGTTACCGTTACGCAGTAAGTGCCCGGCTCGGTCGTCAAAAACTGGGAGGCGGTGGAGCCGTTGCTCCATAAATAAGTCGCTTCCATGTAATTGGGAGCGCCGTAAGCACTCACGACGTAGTCATTTCCATTTTGCCACCAACTGGCGTACGACCAGCAATCCTGGTAGGAAAGCGTGTAACATGCGGAAGCGGAACAAGCATTATCGAATGTAATCGTAACGCAGTATTCTCCTTCCGAGGTTACGCCAATTTCGGGGGTGGTTTCACCGGTACTCCAGGTATAGGAAACTACCGACGCGCCCGACGAATCGATGGCCGTCAGGGTGGTTACGCCATTTTCAAAATCGATTGGCCAGAGGGCAGCCTCGCAAGGTGGATTTTGGGAAAAAAGTGCGGCGGCGGTGCACAATAACAGGAGTGTGAAAAGCAGATTTTTCATGTTTAAGAGTTTGTCGTTTAAAATGGTTGGTACAATACCAGTGACAATCTCTTACACGCAGGCAGTTTGGAAAGGGTTGGGTGGGTGAGAATTTAATTCAAAAAAACCGGTGTGGCCGGGATCCTTCGGCCACACCGGTTTTGCTTAATATTTTAGAATCTGTAGCAGGGTGAGCGCCAGCAGCGCCGTTTCTTCTTCCGCGTTCACCGCACGCAGCAGCGTAACAGCGCGCGGGTTCGGTCCCAAATCCGTCCGGCTTCCATTGCTGATGGCCGCTGCGGTAGTACTACCCAGCATAACGGGAACCTGGTTTTCATCTTTGGCAGATTCCATCCGGGCAAGCAACACATTCCCGCGCCCGGCAGCCAGCAGGGAGCCGTCGACCAGAATCCCGAAAGGTTTTCCTTCCACCCAAACTTCGGTTTCTTTGCCTTTCATCCTGAAAATGAACTCCTTATCGCTGGTCCGGGCAATCAGCAGGCCGGTATTGCCGGCTGTTTGAGCAGCATAGGCCACCACCGGTTCCTGGTAAATCGTCGGAACCACGCCTTCCGTAGACCGGTCGAACCAGCCCGGCTTTTTGGTAACCGACTGGTTCAGCGACAGCAACGACATCATTTCTCCATCCCAGGGCACCAACATACCGGCAGCCTGGCTACGCATCCGGGCCCGCAAGCGCTCGAGCGCATTCTTCCAGGCCTTGCTGTCCGGATTAAAATTGATGCCGCCAATCATCCTCGCAAGACCATATATGATGCCTACGACGAACATGGCAGGAATGACAAACATCAGCAACAGGAAAAACAGCAGTTTCATTTTTCTCTTTTTACGTTTTTGATAGCGCGCCTCTACCCGGGCCCAATATCTGTTTTTCCGGGCATAGGGGCGAAAGAGTTGGTACAACATTTTTGCATTCATTTTGAAATACCTCACAAAGCAGCGGCCCGGAAGAATACGATGCTTCTTTTTTCGATGAACGCGCGGAAAATAGAGAAGTGAGAGAGTGAGAGAAGTGAGAGAGTGAGAATTCGTAGAGTGTGCCGCTTCGCTCATATTCCATCCTGCACAACCATGCCAAAGGCCGAGCGGTGTAATCGAAGTCGGCTCTCACCCTCTCACCACTCTCACTCTCTCACTTCTCTAAAAGCGAAGCGGTGTACTCGAAGTCGGCTCTCACCTCTCACCCTCTCACCTCTCACTTCTCTTTCTCTCGTGCGTGTCAACTTGCCAGCATGCCAGGCGCAATCCTGACAAAAAAAACAACGCCACTGGACACAAACTGCCATTCCGTCAGTTTTTACCGCGTGGCACAACGATTGATCAAGGGGAAACGACAACCGATGCACAGTGGACATCCAAACGACAAAAGACCTTCTGTACGGTTGCCGCTTAACTCAATCAAATCAACATTCAACGAATCAATAACTTAGAAATAATGGGCAAAATCATCGGTATTGACCTTGGAACAACCAACTCCTGCGTAGCGGTCATGGTCGGCAACGAACCCATCGTAATTGCAAACGACGAGGGAGCACGCACTACCCCCTCCGTGGTCGGTTTTCTCGACAACGGCGAGCGGAAGATCGGTGCGCCTGCAAAGCGCCAGGCCATTACGAACCCACAACGCACGGTATCCTCTATTAAACGCTTCATGGGCATGCGTTACAGCGAATCGACCTCCGAGATCGGGCGCGTACCGTATAAAGTTGTAAAAGGCGACAACGATACCACTCGTGTGGACATCGACGGCCGCCTCTACACCCCGCAGGAAGTCAGCGCTATGGTGCTGCAAAAAATGAAAAAAATCGCCGAAGATTATCTTGGCGAAACCGTTACGGAAGCGGTGATCACTGTTCCCGCATATTTTAACGACTCTCAGCGTCAGGCTACCAAAGAAGCCGGCGCAGTAGCGGGCCTGGATGTAAAACGTATCGTCAACGAGCCGACCGCCGCTGCATTGGCTTACGGTCTTGACAAACGCGACAAGGACATGAAAATCGCTGTGTACGACCTGGGTGGTGGTACCTTCGATATCTCGGTCCTCGATCTCGGCGGCGGCGTTTTTGAAGTAAAATCCACCAATGGTGATACACACCTCGGCGGCGACGACTTCGACCAAGTCATCATCGAATGGCTGGCAGCCGAATTCCAGCGCCAGGAAAATATGGACCTGCGCAAAGACCCGATGGCACTTCAGCGCCTGAAAGAAGCCGCTGAAAAAGCCAAAATCGAACTGTCGAGCAGCGCAGAAACGGAAATCAACCTGCCTTATATCACGGCAGTCGACGGCGTTCCGAAGCACCTGGTAATGAAACTCAGCCGCGCCAAATTCGAGCAAATGAGCGACAGCCTTGTTCAGCGCACCCTGGAGCCCTGCCGCAAAGCACTACAGGACGCCGGTATGCGCCCCAACGAAATCGACGAGGTTATTCTGGTGGGCGGTTCCACACGTATCCCGCGCATCCAGGAAGAAGTAGAAAAATTCTTCGGTAAAAAACCGAACCGTAGCGTGAACCCCGACGAGGTAGTAGCCATCGGCGCAGCCGTACAAGGCGCTATCCTTTCCGGAAATGCCGGTGTGAAAGACATGGTGTTGCTCGACGTAACGCCACTTTCCCTGGGGATCGAAACCATGGGCGGTATCTACGACGTAGTCATCGAAGCCAATACGACGGTGCCCTCGAAAAAATCGAAAACCTACTCCACCGCCAGCGACAACCAGCCGCAGGTAGAGATCCATATCCTTCAGGGCGAACGCCCGATGGCGCGCGACAACCGCTCCGTAGGCCGTTTTATTCTGGAAGGTATTATGCCCGCTCCGCGCGGCGTTCCGCAGGTGGAAGTTACTTTCGACATGGACGCCAACGGTATCCTCTCGGTTTCGGCCATGGATAAAGGCACCGGCAAACAACAAAATATCCGCATCGAAGCGAGCACCGGCCTTTCCAAAGAGGAAATCGCCCGTATGAAAGCCGAAGCGGAAGCCAATGCCAACAGCGACCGCGAGGTACGCGAACGCGCCGAAAAACTCAACGAAGCCGATTCGCTGATTTTCCAGACGGAAAAACAACTCCGCGAATACGGCGACAAAGTGCCGGCTAACCACAAGGAAGCCATCGAGAAGGCTCTCACCGATCTGCGCGAAGCACACAAATCGCAGGATCTGGGCCGCATCGAAACCACCAAGCAGGTGCTCACCGACGCATGGAGTGCAGCCAGCCAGGACATCTACGCAGCGCAACAGGACGCAAACGGCGGCGCTGCCGAAAACCCCTACGGCAACGCTACGGGCGGACCAACCGGCGGCAACCCCGGCGGCGGCGAAGCGCAGGACGTGGAGTTTGAGGAAGTGAAGAACTAGTGAGTTGTGAGTTGTGAAAATTGCAACTCGTTAATTCGCAGGCAATAAGATAAAAGCCGCTCTGCTTTGTGCAGGGCGGCTTTTTTGTTTTTACCTGTTTGGCTAGTGCTGAACAAGCAGTTTCTCCAGCGCTCTTTTTCCCTGCTTGTCAGTGAATTCCAGGAAATATACTCCGGCAGGCCAACCGGACACATTCAACGCAATACTTGGCGTCAAAACAGACAATTCGGTCAACACCATGCCTGTGGCAGTAAACACCCGGCACCGACCTTCCGAAACATCCGGAAAAACAACCTGAACAGTTGTTCCAGCGGGATTCGGGCTCATCCGGACAGTAGATAAAGCCCCGGCTTCCTGAACGAGTGTTTGCGTTGCCGACATTTTCCCGATCCAGTGCGTAATTCCGCCCAGTTCAATTCCGTCAAAATTGCCATCGTTGTAAATATGGCCGGTCAGGTAAAGATTCTGCAAAGCGTCGATCGTCATTATAGTGCCCGGAAATGAAATGAGTGCCGTTTCACAGCCATCTCCTCCTACACTTCGTGCCCACTGCAGCGTATCGCCTGTACCGCCCGTGAGGATTAAATCGGAGCACCCCTGTGTAATCACATCTTCGGCGCCTGGCACAGGTTGAATATTTTGACTGGAAATTCCACTAGTATAAAACCTATTTCCCTGTCCCAATTCCACAGAAGTGAGCGGTAAGGAAGATTCCGGAGTATCCGTGATAGATACAATATTTGCTGGAGGAAGCCATGGCGCCAGAACAGCCAGAAGTGAGCCGATGATAATAGGTTCTGTAGAGGCTGAAGCGAAAATTTGGCCATTCCAAGCCAGATTTGGCCAAAAGTTACAAACAGCCCAAAGCCGGTACTGTGTATCTAATTCAACGTCCAGAAAATCCACAAAACTAGGAGCCTCCAGTGCACCTGCCGTAAGTGGCGTACCGGCTGCATCGTACCAGACCGCAAATGCCTTGCTGTTAGCCGTACTTGCAACGGCTACGTTGTTACCAAAATCCAGTCCGCTCCCCATATACCTCCCGGCCACTACTACCCGTTCGCCATCAGGAGAAAGGGCAATGGCCGTATAGCCTGGCTTTCCGCCGGGATTTGATTGAAATGCAGCCCAATTTATATCGCCCGTTGGATCGTAAGCGGCTAAAAAATAGCCTTCCGTTGGGAGATTTTCGACAGGAACTCCATCTTCTAACCACAATTCCGTTCCGGTAAAATCCCCTGTAATATAATATCGCCCATAAAAATCGACTTTGACATCAGTAATATGCAGATCCTCATCTACGGCAGCACGCAAGGATTTACCAAAAACAAAATCTCCTGCGGAATTCAATTTCAACAAATAACCTTCACTACACGCATTACAGGTGTGGGAAATAACGATGCTATCTTCAAAAACAAGGGCGTCGCTGCGATAACTCCCGCTCCAGTAAACACTGAAAGCCCCGTCGACTGCAATCTGGGGGAAAAGTGCTTCAAATGCCCAACTCCCATTGTTGACGGCGCCACCTCGTCTGGCCCAGAGCGGTGTTCCGTACGTGTCATATTTAACCAGGAACAGCGAGGAATTAAGCGTGTCTCCTTGCAGCAAAACGCCCGATCCGAAATCGATAACAGAACGGAAAATCCCAGTCACGTAAGTATCGCCGATCGCGTCGGTAGCCATGTCTGTAATACGAATTTCCGGATTGGTGGGCGGCTGTTCTCCCGTGATGGGGCGCACCCATTCGAAAATAGGCGCTTGAGCAGAAACGGCCCCGGAGAAAATACCAAGCAATACTATGTAAATAAACGATTTGTACATATTAATGAAGTTTATAGTGTGCTCTGATAAAAATACGGTCATATTTCACACGCCCATTGGGAATCCGATATTTCGTCGGCCATCCGGCACAAATCAATCAGTGTTCTACCGCAAGTTTCTGTATCATTTTACTTCCTTTTTCATCGAGGTATTCCAGTAGATAAATTCCCGCCGGCCAGCCGGCCACTTCCAGCAAATGAGTCGCTTGTACAGGCATTTCTGACATTATCCTGCCTGTTACCGATAGAATGCGGCAACGTCCGGAGGTATTTTCAGGAAAAGTCAGTTGTACGGAATGTGCGGCCGGATTGGGCTGAATGCTAATTTTTTGTACAACGGGTTCAACGGCATCCACCAGGCCGGTACTCATTTTTGCTACCCATAAGCCATTGCCGGCAAAGGAACTGGAACCGAATACTCCGCCATTTTCAAACGTACCGGCCATCAGCAGATTGCCCGCCGCATCGGTTGCCATGGCGGAACCGCCATAGAAATTATCTACTTTTTCGCAGCCCGCTCCACCTGCGTTCTGAGCCAGTTGGACCGCTTGCCCGGTGCCACCGATCAGGATTGCATCCAGGCATCCGTTATTTGTAATCACGCTGGTACCGGGCACCGATACCGGTTCACCGGCAAGGCCGCCGCAGAAAAACGTAGCGCCGGGCCCCAGCGCCACCGTATTGACAGGAACGGAAAGAAGGGTATGGTCGATTGATACGGCAAGTGTACCGGCTGCACCCGGCGACAAAACCGCCAGCATACCCGCAGACGTAGAGGAAGGTGCAGGAGCCAATGCTGTATTGTTCCACTCCAGCGCCCCGGAATAATTGCCTGCCACCCAGGCACGGTATTGATCATCCAGTTTGAGGTCGAACAGCATCAGGTTTTGGCCGGCTGTCAGCGTGCCGGCGCCCTGTGGCTGCCCGATTGTATTGTACCATACGACAAAGCGTTTTTCCAATGCATTGCTGGAAGTGATCGCGCCGTTGCTGAAATCGACTGAAAATGCATTGTAGGTTCCTGAAACAACAATACGTTCACCATCGGGTGAAACATCAATCGTTTCTGATGACGGTGTTGCACTGGTCTCGGTCTGAAAATTAACCCATTCTGCGGCTCCTTCCGGAGTGTATGCACACAGAAAGTACCCTTGTGTAGTAAGCCCTCCTATATTTGCGCCGCCCTGCAACCAGATTTCATTGCCGGTATAGGATCCCGTCAGATAGTGTCTGCCTATGGAATCGCATGCAATACCTGACAGGAATAATTGTTCTCCTACCGCGGCGCGAATGGGTTTTTGAAAAACGACGACACCATTTGTGTTCAGTTTCAGTAAAAACCCCTCCTCACAATCGTTGGTACAGGTACGGGTAATGGTTACGCCACTGCCGAAATCCACGGCATCCGCCCTGAAACTGGCACACCAGTAAACGTTACCAGCCGCGTCGACAGCAATTTTGGATGATTTATGGAAAGCAAAGTTATCTGCGGGCATTTGTGGATTCCCTTGTTTTACCCAAAGCACAGTACCGTCCGGCGCATATTTCGCCAGAAAAAGTGTGGGATTGTTTCCATTTCCGTTGATGATATTGCCCGCTCCGAAATTCAGTTGTCCCTGAAATTCGCCGGTTACGTAGGTGTTTCCGGCCGGGTCGGCATCGAGATCGGAAATTGCGGCAGCCAGGGGAACCACTTGTGGCGCTACGAAGACAGGTTTTACCCAACTGAAGGAAGGTGTTTGCGCTGTCAGTGGAACACAACAGCAAAAAAACAGGACAGGTACCAGAGTCGATTTCATCATGTAGTCATTTGTTTGGCAGGTGATCGAATTTGTATTTCAGAAGTAAAATAAACACAAACCGCCTTCAAATCAAACATTTTAGGTACGTCCCGATAAAAAAATCCCGAATTTCCTGCGTACAGAAAATTCGGGATTGTATAGATGACAACCAGAGTTGACAAATAATCGCCTCCTAAACACTAAATACCAAACACCAAAACCCTCTACTACAAGTCTTTCAATTCACCCACCAGTTTTTGCAAAGTATCCTTTGCATCCCCGAACAGCATCTTGGTTTTTGGCAGGAAAAACAATTCGTTTTCGATACCGGCATAACCGGCGCGCATACTGCGTTTGAGCACGATGGTATTTTTGGCTTCCCAAACTTTCAGTACCGGCATGCCGTAAATCGGGCTGCTGGGGTCGTTTTCCGCAGCGGGATTCACCACGTCATTGGCGCCGACGACGATCACTACATCCGTATTGGGCAGGTTCGGGTTGGCTTCTTCCATTTCGATGAGTTTCGGGTAGGGCACGTCGGCTTCGGCCAGCAGTACGTTCATGTGGCCCGGCATACGACCCGCAACCGGGTGGATAGCGTAGGTGACTTCCACCCCTTTTTCTTCGAGTTTTTTCTCCAGTTCGTGGCAGATGTGCTGTGCCTGAGCCACTGCGAGGCCGTAGCCCGGCACGATGCATACCCTGCCGGCATATGCACAGAGGATAGCCGTATCGGTGAGGCTGATTTCACGAACCGTTTGGTCGCCGGTTGCAGATTTTCCGGCAGCGCCGCCGCCGCCGAAGGAGCCGATGATCACGTTCAGCAGGGAACGATTCATGGCTTTGCACATCAAAACAGTAAGGATAGTACCCGCCGAACCGACGAGAATACCGCCCGTGAGCATCACCTGGTTGCCGTACAAAAAGCCGCCGAAAGCCGCTGCCATACCCGTGAAGGAGTTGAGCAGCGAGATGACTACCGGCATATCCGCACCGCCGATGGGCATGACGAAAAGCACGCCGTACAGAAACGACAACGCCAGCAAAATCCAGAGCGAAGAGCCGCCCAGCATTTCAGGGTTGACCACGGCGATAGTGAGGACCACGGCGATCAGTGCCAGTAAAAGGAGGTTTAAATACGTAAGGTAGCGGCCGCCGAAATCCTTGATTTTTTCATCCAGTTTGCCGTATGCGATGATACTTCCGCTGAACGAAACGGTACCGATAACGAGCCCGAGGAATACGATCAGCAGGTAACCGGCCGAGCCTTCCGGGTGGCTATGGTATTCTACCAGCGAAATGATGGCCGCGCAGGCGCCGCCCATACCATTGAAAAACGACACCATTTGCGGCATGGCGGTCATTTTTACTTTCATGGCCATCAGCCAGCCTACCACCGTGCCGATGCCCATGGCAGCCAGGATCCAGGGAATATTCCCGATCGGCGCCCCGTCTTTTTCATGAAACAAAACGGTGCCTGCAATGGCCAGTACCATGCCAGCCGCTGCCACGAGGTTGCCTTTTCGGGCGCGGTCGGGGCTGCCCAGCATTTTCAGGCCAAGGATAAACGTAACAGAACCAATGAGATAGGATAGTTCGAGTAGGAATTTAGACATTTTTTTTATTGTTGAGAGAGGTTGAGGGGTGGAGGAGTGGAGGGCGGAGACGTCGGCTAAACAATCTCGATCCTCAACTCCTCAACAACACCCAACTACTTCTTTTTCTTAAACATTTCCAGCATACGATTGGTGACGACAAAGCCGCCGACCACATTGAGCGTACCGAGCAGCACAGCCAGGAAACCCAGTATGAGTGCCAGGTAATCGTCGGTATGCGCATGCCCCATGACGATGATCGCACCGATGATCACCACGCCGTGAATAGCGTTGGCGCCCGACATAAGGGGCGTGTGCAGGATGGCCGGCACGTTGGAGATCACCTCGATGCCCAACAGAATGGACAAAATGACGATGTAAATAATCTCTTGATGCTGAAGAAAAAAATCTGCCATATAGGTTGATAAGTTAATAAGGGACCAAAGTTGGTTCGGCTGCTTCAGCCGTAGTTCGCAACGGAGCGACTATCAGGCCGTTTGCATGACCTGTTTCAGGCGTTCGCTGACTACCTCGCCTTTGTGAGCGATACAGGTTGCCGCAACGATATCGTCGCTGAAATTGAGGTTCAGTTCGTTTTTAATCGCAATCAGTTTGATGAAATTGACAACGTTTTTGCCGAACATCACGCTGGCATCTTTCGGCATGGAAGCCGCCAGATTGGAATCGCCCACGATGATAACGCCCTGATGGCGAATGGTTTTTCCGTTTTCAGTGACTTCGCAGTTGCCACCGGAAGAAGCGGCCATATCGATGATTACCGCACCGGCTTTCATCGCTGCCACGGTATCTTTCCGGATCAGCAAGGGCGCTTTACGCCCGGGAATCTGGGCAGTGCAGATGATCACGTCGGAAGCCACGGCATGGTCGTGGATCAGTTGTGCCTGCCGTTGTTTGAACTCTTCGCTTTGCTCCACGGCATAACCGCCTGCGGCTTTGTCGTCTTTCGCACCTTCCACTTCCACGAATTTGGCGCCGAGGCTCAGCACTTCTTCCTTGGCGGCTGCGCGCACGTCGAACGCTTCCACCACCGAACCGAGCCTGCGGGCTGTTGCGATGGATTGAAGGCCCGCTACGCCGGCGCCGAGGATCAGGACCTTGGCCGGTTTGATCGTACCGGCAGCCGTCATGCTCATCGGGAAAAATGTAGGCAGCAGGTTGGCAGCCGTCAGTACGGCTTTGTAGCCGCCGACAGTGGCCATGGAAGACAAGACATCGAGCGCCTGGGCGCGCGTCGAGCGCGGTGCCAGGTCGAGGCTGAACGCCGAAACGCCGGCCTGCAGCATATCTTCCACCATCTGGTGTTGTGAGAGGGGGTTGAACTGGCCGATCAGGATCTGGCCGGCAGATAATTTCTGGAGAACATCTTTGGAAGGAGCATGGATGCAAACCAGCACGCTGGCTTGTTTCAATACCGATTCCAGGTCTGCTACCTGGCCACCCTGCTTTTCATAAGAGGCGTCATCGAAAAACGCATTATCTCCTGCTCCGCGCTCTACCCAAATGTTTTGGAAACCCAGTTTCATCAGTCCCGGGAGCGCATCAGGCGTAACGGCAACCCGGTGTTCGCCGCCGCTTTCTTTCAAAATACCAAGCGTCATGGTTTGGTGATTAGTTATTGGTTAGTAGTTTTTGGCAAAACGCGCCTGCTTACCGGCGGCCTCCAAACGCCTCTAATTGGAGCGCCGAAAGTAAGCGTTTTTAAAAAGCGAAAGCCTGAAACGAAGGCATATTTTTTTGGCAGGCACTATTTAAAAAACGACCAAATAAGTCTGCGCACTTTCATGGCCCATTCCGGTACGGGAGCACACAACATTTTTTAGCAAAGACCAGAGTACAATGAAAAAACGGCCGCGGGCTCAAGCTGCCAAATGTCCGGTATTCGTCCGGAAGCGAACATCGCCGTTCAGGTTCGGACATGTTCAACCTAAAAAACACATTTTATATCTTTCATAATCAAGCAATTATAAAAATGGCTTATTAGTTGACCATATAGCCTGAATACGATTTTCCGGCGGCTTCCCGCACCTGGCATTCTGCCCAACGCATTAAACCAATTAACCATGCTATACCATAATCTTCACCTTGCCATTCGCCACCTGGTTAAAAACAGGAGCTATACCGCAGTCAACGTGGGTGGCCTATCCGTGGGTATGGCTGTCGCCATGCTCATCGGCCTTTGGGTGTGGGATGAAATGACCTATAATAAATACCATAATAATTCCGGCAGCATTGCGCAGGTCTACGTTACCGGGAACACCAACGGCGTTGCATTTACCAGCGGCTACCTGCCGCTGCCCCTGGGCGACGAGCTCAAAAACACCTGGGCCGGGGATTTCACCTTTGTAGTAATGTCGTCCTGGATAGGAGCGCATATCCTGGCAGCCGGCGACAACAAACTTACGCTCAACGGGAATTTTTTGAGTCCGGAAGGCCCGGAAATGCTGGGGTTGAAAATGGTCAAAGGCACACGATCCGCATTAACCGATCCCGCTACCGTTCTACTGTCCGAATCTGTTTCGAAAAACCTGTTTGGAGATACCGATCCGTTGGGTAATATTGTAAAAATCGACAACAAACTGGACGTAAAGGTAGGTGGCATATATGAAGACTTACCTGCCAATACAACGTTCAGAGATATGGCTTTCGTGGCTCCCTGGGAATTATATGTTTCTTCTGAGTCCCCGGCAAAAGACGCCCGCAGCCACACGGACTGGAACAATAACTCCTGGCAGATTTTCGTGCAGATTGCACCTAATACGGATTTTCAGAAAGTGGCTTCCAAAATAGAAAATGTAATTTCCAGCCATTCCGCATCGGCCGCAAAAGCGGAAAAGAAAATATTCCTGCATCCCATGAATCAATGGCATTTGTATACAGCCTGGGGCAGCGACGGCACACCGTCAACCGGCAGGATTCAATACGTATGGCTATTCGGAATGATCGGCTTTTTTGTCCTGCTGCTGGCATGTATCAATTTTATGAACCTGAGTACGGCGCAATCTGAAAAACGTGCACGGGAAGTCGGCATCCGCAAGGCCATCGGTTCGGGGCGTGGTCAACTGATCGGCCAGTTCTTCAGCGAAACCCTGATGCTTTCAATTCTTGCATTCGTGTTGTCATTATTGCTGGTTCAACTCACTTTGCCCTGGTTCAATGGCGTTGCCGACAAAAAGTTACATATCTCGTGGGGTGAGCCGGTATTTTGGGCGTCCGGTTTTGGATTCTGTCTGGTTACTGCACTGCTGGCTGGAAGTTACCCAGCCTTGTATTTATCTTCCTTTAAACCCTTGCGTGTATTGAAAGGAACATTCCGGGCAGGTCGCTTTGCAGCCATACCAAGAAAAACCCTGGTAGTCGTGCAGTTCACTACATCCGTGGCACTTATCATCGGCACCGTACTCGTTTACCAGCAAATACAATTCGCCAAAAACCGGCCGATCGGTTATACCCGGCAAGGTTTGATCTCCGTGCCGATCAATACCCCCGAGTTGCTGGCACATTATCCTGCCCTGAGAAATGATTTACAGCGTACCGGAGCCGTGGCGGAGGTGTCCACCGCTTCCAGCCCGACGACCGACGTTAATTCCAATACCAACCTGGATTGGCAAGGTAAAGACCCGAATTTTAATGCCAATTTTGGAGCGATTGCCGTGACACACGACTACGGAAAAACGGTCGGCTGGAAATTCAGCGAAGGCCGTGATTTTTCGAGAGATTTCTCCACAGACAGTCTGGGGCTTGTGATCAATGAAACGGCCGTACGATACATAGGCATCCGAAATCCCATCGGTTTGACGATGAAATGGGGAAACACTTCCTATAAAGTCATCGGCGTGATAAAGGATATGATCATGGAATCGCCTTTCAAACCCGTAAAACCAACTGTTTTCCTGCTGGATTACAATTGGGCAAAAGTGATCACCCTGAAAATAAATCCTTCCGTGAGCGCCCATGAAGCGCTGCCGAAAATCGCTGCGGTTTTCGGGGTACACAATCCCGGTGCACCTTTCGTATATGCCTTTGCAGATGAAGCATATCGTTTAAAATTTTCCACGGAAGAACGCATCGGAAAACTGGCCTCTTTCTTTGCAGTACTTGCAATTCTCATCAGCATTTTAGGTTTATTCAGCCTGGCTTCCTATATCACGGAGCAACGGACCAAAGAAATCGGCATTCGTAAAGTCGTTGGAGCCAGTGTATTCAGTGTCTGGTATTTGCTGTCGAAAGAATTTACCGGCCTGGTCCTGATGGCTTGTTTGATCGCAGTGCCGATTGCCTATTATTATCTGTATGGCTGGTTGCAGCAATACGAATACCGGACCGAAATCTCCCCGTGGGTTTTTGTCGCAACAGGCTTGGGAACGCTGATGGTCGCATTGCTAACGGTCAGTTATCAGGCAATCCGGGCGGCACTGGCCAATCCGGTGAGGTCGTTGCGGAGTGAGTGAGGGGGATGGGGTGATGGGGGTGATGAGGTTGATGAGGTTTATAAGGTTGATAAAGGTTGATAAGGTTGATAAAAGTTGATAGGGCATCTTGGTAATGGTAAAATTTCCGTTATTCACTATCGAATATCAACCTCATCAACCTTTATCAACCTTATAAACCTCATCAACCTCATCAACCCTTATCAACCCTTATCAACAAAAAAACACCACCATGACACTACGACTCCTCCTGTTGCTGCTCACATTTTCTTTCGGAAATTCATCTGTCCCCCCTCAAAAACAGGAGCCTGCGCAGCAGAACGACCGGCCGAAAATCAGTTTCACTTTCGACGATGGCGTCACGACCGACATGCCGGGCTACCCGTTCCGGGAATGGAATGCCATGCTGCTGCAAAACCTGGAAAAAGAAGGTGTGAAAGCGGTTTTCTTCGTGACTGGTAAAAACAAAATGGACGAAAAGGGCAAATTCCTTTTGAAGAGTTGGAACGACGCCGGTCACTCCATCGGCAACCACACGTTTACACATCCGAGTTACGGAAGCGACGAGGTCACTTTTGAAATGTTCCGGGAGGAGTTTTTGAAAACAGACGAGGTCATCCGCCCTTATAGTAATTACGTTAAGTTGTTCCGTTTTCCTTATTTGAAAGAAGGGAAAACCCCCGAAAAAATCAGCAAATTCCGGGCCTGTCTTCAGGAAAACGGCTACCGCAACGGCTACGTGACCATCGATGCCTCCGACTGGTGCATCGACGCCAGGCTGCAAAAACGACTCGAAAAACAACCCAAAGCCGACCTCGACCCATACCGGGAATTTTACCTCGATCATCTGTACGACCGGGCGTTGTACTACGAAAACCTGGCGCAGCAAATCACGGGCCGGCACATTCACCACACCATTTTATTGCACCACAACCTGGCTGCAGCACTGTTTGCCGACGATCTGATCGCGATGTTCCGCACCAAAGGCTGGGAAATTGTTCCGGCAACGGAGGCATTTAAAGATCCGATATTCGGGGAACAACCCACCAATGTACCCGCCGGAGAAAGCCTGATCTGGGCCCTCGCCAAACAGAGCGGCAAGTTTGAAAAAGTGTTGCGCTACCCGGCGGAGGACGAACCGTATGAGAAGGATTCGATGGACAGGAGGGGACTTTGAGATAGAAGTGAGAAGTGAGAAGTGAGAAGTGATCGTACAGCCGAACCCCAGTTCGGCTTAGATTAGCCGAACTGGGGTTCGGCTGTACGGTCGCGCACGCTGTTTGTCCGAAATCGGACAAGATCATCCAAACTTAATTTCCATAACTATCTGACATTCAATTGAATGCCAAACCGGCACGAACTATGGAGCACCTACCGTAATCTAAAGTCGCCACCACTGCCATGTTTAGAAACTACCTCCTGCTTGCCGTTCGCAACCTGCGCAAAAACAAATTCTTCTCGGCTGTCAACATCCTGGGCCTGTCTGTCGGACTGGCCTGCTGCATGTTGATCGCCCTGTTCATTTACCAACAAACCCACTACGACCGTCACCACGATCGCGCGGCAGACATTTATAAAGTCGGGACTACCTTTACCAAACTGGGCGATACGGAAAATCCGGAACGCGCAACCTACAACACGCCTTCGCCCATGGCAAATGCGTTGAAACAGGAATTTGGAGAAATTGAAAAAACGACGCGCATTCAGGAGGTATTCGAACACGACAAAACCCTCGTGCAGCTGCTCGAAAACGGTACCGTGCAAAAAGCGTTGAGCGAATCCAAAGGCTATTTTGCTGACTCTTCTTACTTCGAATTGTTCCGCTACGAGTTTCTCGAAGGCAATGCGGCCAAAGCGCTCACAGAGCCCGCCACAGTCGTTATTTCCGACGAAATGGCCACAAAACTGTTCAACGGAGCGCCTGCTTACGGAAAGATTCTCCGTATCAGCAATGGCTGGTTCGAAGGGGGCGACCTCGATTTTCGCATCACCGGCGTGTTCCGGCAACCCGATGCGCCCACAGAACTGAACGGGCACTTTTTTATGTCGCTGTATTCGGGTGAACTCGGCGAATTTGTCAAAACGACGACCAACCTGGCCACAAACAACATGTTCGCCACCTACCTGCGCCTGCGCCCCGGCGCCGACGGACAGGCACTGGCTGCCAAACTGCCCGCTTTTGTGGAAGAACACATGTCAAAAGATCTCGCGGAGCGCGGTTTCGGTAAAAAACAGTTTTTAACGGCATTGCCCGACGTGCATCTTTCAGGTATTGGCAGCGTCCGGGGCGAGATTTCCGGTAGCAAAACCTATTTGTATCTGCTCGGCTCCATCGCTCTTTTTACGCTGCTGATCGCCTGTGTCAATTTTATGAATCTTTCCACGGCCCGGTCGGCGCGGCGGGCCGGCGAGGTCGGCGTGCGGAAATCGGTAGGCGCCAGCAAAAGCAACCTGGTGCGGCAGTTTCTGGGCGAATCGGTGCTGATTTCCATGATTTCTTTTGCACTCGCCGTTGTAATGGCCTGGATCGCCATGCCTTTTTTCAATAAACTGGCGGAGCAGGAATTGACATTTTCCGTAGTAAAAAACCCGGGCATGTTCGGCGCTTTCTTCGGTCTGGCGCTGCTCACAGGCTTCGTGGCGGGCGTATATCCGGCTTTTTACCTCTCGTCTTTCAAGCCCGTGGAAGTGCTGAAAGGGAAATTTTCTAACAACCTTTCGGCGGCTTTCCTGCGCAAAGGACTGGTGGTGTTCCAGTTTGTTATTTCGGCGGGTCTTATTCTGGCTTCGCTGGTCATCGGCCAGCAAATGAAATTCCTGCAATCCAAAGACCTGGGTTTTCAAAAAGAACAACAGATTGTGCTGCCCCTGCCGAGCAAGGCCGCCATCAAAGCCTACCCCTCGCTGAAAGCGGAACTTGCCCGCGACAGCAGGATCGAGCGCATCGGTGCAACCCGGTATTATCCCGGTATCATGAACGCCTCCGATTCGGGTTTCCGCAGGGAAGGACAAACGGTAGAACAATCGATCATGACGCGGCGCAACCGGGTAGACGTCGATTTTTTGCAAACGCTTGATTTTCAGCCGGTAGCAGGGCGTTTATTCTCTGCTGAATTTCCGACCGATACCATATTCAAGTTGGTGATCAATGAAACAGGCGCCCGGAAATACGGTTTCGCTTCGCCGCAGGAAGCCATCGGGCAAAAAATCATGTTCGACTGGAACGGCCAGGAATATCGCTACGACATTATAGGCGTCGTCCGGGATTTTCACTTCGAAAACCTGCACGAACCCATCTCGGCCTATGCATTCGAACTGAATACGGAGCCGGATTACAACTACCTCATTGCCCGCGCCAAAGCCGGCAGCGACCTGCCGGGCCTGCTGGCAACCATCGGGAATACCTGGAAACAACTGGTGCCCGGCGAACCGCTGGAATACACGTTCCTCGACGAAGATTTTCAAAAAAACTATAGAACCGACCGGCAAATGGCAGGACTGGTGGGCAGTTTCACCGGCATCGCCATCCTCATTTCATGCCTCGGCTTGTTCGGCCTGGCGGCTTTCGCTGCCGAACGCCGCACGAAGGAAATCGGTATCCGCAAAGTGCTCGGCGCCAGTGTGGCGGGCATTACCGGTTTGCTGGCAAGGGATTTTATCAAACTGGTACTGATCGCTATCGTCATCGCATCGCCGCTGGCCTGGTGGGGACTGCACAAATGGTTGCAGGATTTTGCCTATCGAATCGATATTCAGTGGTGGATGTTTGCCGTGGCGGGGCTGCTGGCTACGCTTATAGCGTTCCTTACGGTGGCCGGACAGGCGGTGAAAGCGGCGCTGACGAATCCGGTGAAATCGCTGCGGAGCGAATGATAGTTATCAGTTATTAGTTATTGGTTATCAGGATGGTAGCGCTTGATTTTGCCTGAAAAATCCGACCAGAGGTGTCATCTGTGAGGTACGATCGTATATACCGGGGCGACCACAAGGGTCGCCCATACGGCACACACCCCGGCCTTCAATTCAACCGATGCCAGGGGGAATCGGTAGGGGCGACCCTTGTGGTCGCCCCGGTATATGCCTTTATGGTTCCAGCCGTTATTGGCGACCCCGCCAACAACGGCCCGAAGGGCAAGCACAATTGCCAAGCGCTAACAGCCTGATAACCAATAACTGATAACGAATAACCAATAACCACCAAACATGCTCTACAATTACCTGAAAATAGCCTTTCGCAGCCTGTGGAACAATAAGTTGTACAGCATGCTGAACATCGTCGGCCTGGCCGTCGGAATGGCCGTCGCTTTGCTGATCGGGCTATGGGTATACGACGAAATTTCCTTCAACCACTACCACCGTGAATACGGGCGGATCGCCATGATCCAGAAAAACCGGGCCACCAACGGTACGATCAGTACTGAAGCATCCAACTGCATTCCGCTGGCAGCCAAACTCCGGGAGGAATACGGCAATTTTTTTGAAAACGTGGTTACGTCTTCCTATGGCGCGGAGCGGGTAATAAGTTACGGAGAAAAAAGTGTCATTAAAAGGGGTTACTTTATGGAACCCGGCGGAGAAAAGATTCTGGACCTGCACATCGTAAAAGGCTCCGTACGGTTTCCGCTCGACCCGAACTCCCTGCTTATCAGTGAATCTGTGAGCAGAAACCTGTTCGGCAGCGAAGACCCGCTGGGCAAAACCATCCGGCTGGAAAACCGCATCGACCTGAAAATAGCGGGTGTTTACAGAAACATTCCGCGCAATTCCACCTTCCGGTCGGTATCGTTTTACGGTTCTTTCGAAACCTTTGCCCAAATGGAGGACTGGGTGCGGGAATCGCGGGAAAGTTGGGCGGAAAACTCATTTCCCATTTACGTCAAACTGGCGCCGAATGTGGACCTGGAAGCAGCGTCGGCGCAAATCAAAAGCACCGTTTACGAGGTAACGAAAGACGAATCGAAACCCGAGATCTTTCTGGATCCGATGTCTCGCTGGCATTTTTACCCGGAATATAAAAATGGTGTGGCCGTAGGCGTCGGTGTTCAAACCCTGTGGATTTTCGGCCTGACGGGGTTGTTCGTACTGCTGCTGGCCGCCATCAATTTTATGAACCTCAGCACTGCGCGTTCGGAAAAAAGAGCCCGGGAAATCGGCATCCGAAAATCCATCGGCTCCCTGCGCCGTCAACTGATCGGGCAATTTTACACCGAAACCTTTATGATCGTGCTACCGGCAGGTATCGCGGCAATGGTGCTGGCGCAGGCGGCCTTGCCCGCATTCAACAAGATCGCCGAAAAAGACCTGTTGTTTCGCTGGAGCGACCCGGTTTTCTGGGTGCCCTTGCTCGGATTTTTGATTATAACAGGCTTATTGGCAGGCAGTTACCCGGCATTTTATTTATCGTCGTTTCAGCCGGTCCAGATACTCAAAAGCAAATTCAAATCGGGGCGCCGGGAACTGTTTTCCAGAAAAGCGCTGGTGGTTTTTCAGTTCAGCATTTCCGTTACGCTCATCATCGCTACCGTAGTCATTGCCCGGCAGGTGCGTTTCGCCAAAGACCGGCCCATCGGGTACGACACCTCCGGACTGATCCAGATTCAGAAACGTTCGCCCGACCTTATCGGGCACTTTCACGCCATGCGGCAGGACCTGCACGATTCGGGCGCGGTAGTGGAAATGGCGGAAGCAAATGCGCCGATCACCGAGTTCTGGTTCACCAATTCCGGTTTCCGGTGGAAAGGAAAACCCGCCAATTTTACCGATGAATTCATCAACATGCGGGTAACGCCGGAATTCGGCAAAACTATCAACTGGCAAGTACTTCAGGGCAGGGATTTTTCCCGGACTTTTTCCACCGATACGTCGGCCATGATCCTGAACGAAGCGGCGGTAAAACTCATGGGACTTGCCAGTCCGGTCAATGAAATGGTGCGCTTCGAGGATAAAAACTACCTGGTCATCGGGGTTACGAAAGACATTTTGATGGACTCCCCGTACGCCCCCGTTAAACCCACCGTTTTCATGATGCGGCCCGCCAATATGCCGTTCATCAACATTCGCCTGAACCCGGAAATGAGCGCGGCTCAGGCGCTGGCAAAAGTGGAAACCGTGCTGGAGAAATACGATCCGTCGGGCAATTTCAACATCAAATTTATCGACAGCGATTTCGGAGAGAAATTCTGGCGCGAAGACCGGGTTTCCAGACTCACAGTGGCATTTTCCATCATGGCTATTTTCATCAGTCTGCTCGGTATTTTCGGGCTGGCAACGTTCATGGCCGAGCAGCGCACCCGGGAAATCGGTGTACGCAAGGTGCTGGGTGCGGGCATTTTCAGTATATGGCGCCTGCTGTCTGCGGATTTTGTGGTGCTGGTAGGCCTCGCGTTCCTTGTTGCGGCGCCGTTGACTTATACATTCATGCAGAAATGGCTGCTCAATTACGAATACCGCACGGATTTATCGGGGTGGATTTTCGCCGCCGCAGGCTTCGGTGCATTGGCTGTAACGCTGCTGACGGTGAGTTTTCAGACCATTCGTGCGGCCAGCATCAATCCTGTTAAGTCTTTAAAAACGGAATAATTATGATCAGGTTACTTCAAACTGGAGATGTCACCTGTTCATGCCTCACAGATGACACCTCTGATGCGAACACAATACCAGGGGTGACCAGCCTGATAACTGATAACTGATAACCAATAACACCGTGCTCTACAATTACCTGAAAATCGCTTTCCGCAACCTCTGGAACAACAAGTTGTACAGTGCGCTGAATATCAGCGGTTTGGGGCTTGGCATTGCCGTCGGACTGCTGACAGGCTTGTGGGTATACGATGAAATTTCTTTCGACACCTTTAACCGCAATTATGACCGGATTGCATGGATACAAAAAAACCGCAATAATAATGGCATCATCCATACCGAAAACGCCCATTCAATACCCCTGGCAGCGAAACTGAAGGAAACCTACGGTAACTTCTTCGAAGAGGTCGTTTTGTCGTCCTACCCATTCGAGCGAACACTTCAGTACCATGAAAAAAGCGTTATCAAACGCGGCTGTTTTATGGAAAAAGGCGGACAGGAAATCATGGGGTTAAAAATGCTGCATGGCTCCGGTGTTTTCCCGCCCGACCCTACGTCGGTTCTGCTCAGCGAATCGGTGAGTAAAAGCCTGTTCGGCGATGAGGATCCATTGGAAAAGATCGTGCGCATCGACAATAAGATCAACTTGAAAGTCGCAGGCGTTTATGAAGATATTCCGCAAAATTCTGCTTTCATGGCCACGGCTTTTTACGGCTCGTTCGAGGCGTTTGCGCAACTGGAACCCTTTGCAAGGGAAGGCCGGCTGGACTGGAATGAAAACTCGTTTCCCATCTACGTCAAACTGGCGCCGAATGTCGATCTGGACGAAGCATCCGCTGCTATCAAAAACACAGAGTACGAAGTCACCAAAGATGCGTCGAAACCCCAACTTTTCCTCCAGCCCATGTCCCAATGGCATTTATACCCGGAGTACAAAAACGGCGTAAGTGCAGGAACGGGCCTTCAAATGCTATGGATTTTTGGTATGATCGGCGTTTTTGTGGTGCTGCTGGCGGCGATCAATTTTATGAACCTGAGTACCGCCCGTTCGGAAAAAAGAGCAAAGGAAATTGGCATCCGCAAATCCATCGGATCCATGCGCGGGCAACTGATCAAACAGTTTTATACCGAAACTTTCCTGATCGTGTTTTTTGCCGGTATCGCGGGTATTGCTGCGGCGCAGGCGGCTTTGCCCTGGTTCAACCGCATCGCCGAAAAGCAACTGGCCTTTGCATGGGGCAATCCCGTTTTCTGGATTCCGCTAACCGGTTTTTTAGTGGTAACAGGTTTAATAGCAGGTAGTTATCCGGCGCTTTACCTGTCTTCTTTTAATCCCGTTCATATTTTAAAAGGCAAATTCAAATCCGGTTATAAAGAGATTTTTTCCCGGAAAATGCTGGTAGTTTTCCAATTCGGCATTTCCGTAACGCTCATCATTTCAACGATCATTATTGTCCGGCAAATTCAGTTTGCCAAAGACCGGCCCCTCGGCTACGAATCGTCGGGATTGATCCAGATGCGAAAACGTTCTCCCAACCTGGCCGGGCATTTTTTTGCCATGCGGCAGGACCTGCATGATTCGGGCGCCGTAGTGGAAATGGCCGAATCCAGCGGACCGCTACACGCGGCATGGACCACCAGTTCCGAACTCCACTGGAAAGGTAAAAACGAAGGCACTCATGAGGACATTATCACACGGACCGTGACGCCGGAATTCGGCGAAACCATCGGCTGGGAAGTGCTGCAAGGGCGGGATTTTTCCAGGAAATTTTCAACCGACACCTCCTCCATCATCCTCAACGAATCCGCGGTCAAAATGATGGGATTTAAAACGCCCGTCAACGAAATAGTCGGGTTTCAGGGTAAAAATTTCCTGGTCGTCGGCATTGTCAAGGATGTTTTGATAGAATCGCCATTTGAACCCGTGAAAGCCACCGTTTTTATGATGCAGAAAGCCAACATGCCTTTTATGACGATTCGCCTGAACCCTGAAATGAGCGCGAGCCAGGCGTTGGGGAAAGTGGAATCCGTGCTAAAAAAATACGACCCGACGGGCAATTTCAATTTCAAGTTTATCGACGCCCAGTTCGAGCGGAAATTCCAGCGTGAAGAGCGTATAGCCAACATGGCGACCGCATTTTCCATCCTGGCCATATTCATCAGTTTACTGGGCATTTTCGGGCTGGCATCTTTTGTTGCCGAGCAGCGAACCAAGGAAATCGGCGTGCGCAAAGTATTGGGTGCCAATATTTTAAATGTATGGAGTTTGATTTCCAAAGATTTTGTGGTGCTCGTCGTCATTGCTTTTTCGATCGGCGCTCCCCTCGCCTATTCCATCATGAGCGCCTGGCTGCTCAACTATGAATACCGCACCGAATTGTCGGCGTGGATTTTCGCCGCGGCAGGTTTCGGAACACTGGCTATTACGCTGCTCACGGTCAGTTTTCAGGCGATCCGGGCCGCAACTGTGAATCCTGTGAAGTCTTTAAAATCGGAATAATCATGATAGCAAGTTACTTCAAACTGGCGCTGCGAAACCTCCGCAAACAGGCATTTTTTTCAATGCTCAATATCCTGGGACTCTCGCTGGGCCTGGCGTGTTTTGCGCTCATTGCGCTGCACGTACTCGACGAACGCAGTTTCGACCGCTTTCATGCCAAACGGGATCGCATTTACCGGGTGATCACGTACAAGCCGCAGGGAATCCAAAACGAGACGGAAAAGAAGGAACCGTTCCAGCCGATGCCACTTGGGCCGGCCATGCAACGCGATTTTCCGGAAGTGGAAACGTATACGCGGATTCGGCAATGGGGCGGGTTCGTGCAGGCGCCCCAGGGCGTATTCGAGGAAGACATGGCATTTGCAGACGAGCCTTTTTTTAAAATGTTTTCCTTTCCCCTGTTGTTTGGAAATGCGGAAACGGCTTTAAAAGAGCCATATTCGGTTGTTCTGACCCGAAAAATGGCCCTGAAGTTGTTCGGCGAAACCAATCCGGTGGGTAGAACGCTGGAGATCAAAATTGAAAACACATTCGAGCCTTATGCGGTGACTGCGGTTGCGGAAGACGTGCCGAGTAACTCTTCCATTCAGTTCGGCGTTTTGCTGCCGTTCTCCAGGTATGCTGCCATGCCGCGCGGACAAAGCGAAACCGACCGCTGGACGCGGGTATCGTTTCCAACCTACGTTCAATTGCGGGCAGGTTCTGTCGTGGCACAGAACGACCAGCGCATGAGCGATTTTTACGCGCGCTACCACCCGACCGATGAAATCCATACCCCTCAGCAAGGCCAGGACACGCCATTTTCCTACATATTGCAGCCGCTTCGGGAGATCAGGTGGGATACTTCCATCGCAGGTGGCGGAAGCGTCAACCCCGCTTATGTGTGGATTTTACTGGGCCTCGGCGCACTCATTTTGTTGATTGCCTGCATTAATTTCACTACACTCACCATCGGCCGCTCGTTGAGCCGGTCACGGGAGATTGGTGTCCGCAAGGTGATCGGAGCAGCCCGCCGTCAACTGGTGATTCAGCACCTGACCGAATCGGTGATGATGAGCTTGCTGTCGATGAGCGTTGCAGTCGCCATCGCTTACACGGCATTGCCTTTTTTCAATCAACTGATCGACAAGGATTTATCATTCAACTGGCAGCAATTTCCGGAATTGTTCTGGTTTTTCCCGACACTCACTTTGACAGCAGGTTTGCTGGCAGGCGCATACCCGGCGCTGGTACTGTCGGGCTTCCGGCCGCTGGAGGCTTTTCAAAACAAACTCCGCATGGGCGGCGGCAACTGGTTTACACGTTCGCTGGTTACGTGGCAGTTTGTATTGTCCACCGGCCTATTGATTTGTACGGTCGTCATGCTCCGGCAGTTGCATTTTATGCAAACACAAAATCCGGGTTTCGACAAAGAAAACGTGGTGGTGGTCAATACGTACGGCGCCGACAAACCGGAACAGACCGCCCGGATCTTCCGGAATGAACTGTCACATGTGCCGGATATCGTCAGCGTCAGCACCGCCGAAATGGGGCTGGGCTGCGGAATGGGCTGGTCTAACTCCGGATTTGGATACAACGGCAAACAAATGCAGATTTTCGAGTACGTCGTCGACCCGCAGTACGTACCGACGCTGGGACTGGAACTGCTGACAGGCCGGAACCTGAGCGATCAGATGACGGCCGATACGCAGACTTCCGTTGTGATCAATGAAGCGGCCATGCGGGCCTTCGGCTGGTCGCTGAACGACGTGATCGGCCAGCCTATGACCGGCTACAACGAAGAAAATCCCTCGAAAAACCCCGTAGTTGTAGGTGTGGTGAAAGACTATCATTTCGGGTCTTTCCGCGATGACGTGGCGCCGCTGATGCTGCAAATGTTCAGCCCTTACCCGCGCTCTTACTATTTTATCCGCCTGCAAAAAGGCAATCCTGAAAAGGCCTTGTCGCGGTTACAGGATATCTGGTCGGCTGCCGAACCACGCCTGCCCTTCCGGTACAAATTTCTGGATGCCAGCCTGGATGCTTTTTACAAAACGGAACAGCGCTGGAGCCAGGTCGTGACACTGGCAGCCATGCTGTCGCTGTTCCTCGCCTGCCTGGGTTTGCTGGGACTGGCCACGCTGGCCGCAGCCAACCGAACCAAGGAAATCGGCATCCGCAAGGTACTGGGCGCCAGTATCGCGGGCATTACCGGCCTGCTGGTAAAGGATTTCCTGAAACTCGTGGTGCTGGCTATTTTTATTGCCGGTCCGCTGGCTTACTTTTTTATGAACCGCTGGCTCTCCGATTTCGCGTATCACATTGATATTCAATGGTGGATGTTTGCGGTGGCCGGTTTTGCCGCCATAGCAATTGCGGTGATGACTGTGGGGTTTCAAAGTATCCGGGCAGCGCTCACGAATCCCGTCGAGTCGCTACGGAGCGAATAAAACGTACCGCCGAACCCGGTTCGGCGGCTGCATGTATCACCGAACCCCGGTTCGGTGCCCGCATGTATCACCGAACCCCAGTTCGGTGCCTGTAAAGACTAAAAATACCGAACTGGGGTTCGGTTGTACTACGACACCATGCTATTCAACCATTTCAAAATCGCCCTCCGCAGCCTATCCAAAAACCGCTTTTTTACCTTGCTGAATATCGCAGGCTTGTCTATCGGACTATCGGCCGGCCTGCTGATCCTGCTATGGGTAAAAGACGAAATGTCGTTCGACCGTTTCCATCCGAATGTGGACCGGATTTACCGCGAACATGCCCATTTCAAAGCAGGCGATGAAACGCAGGTATGGGAACGCTGCCCGGCCCCGCATGCCGCATATGCCCTGCGGGAAATTCCGGAAGTGGAAAAAGCCGTGCGCATCACTGACGCAGGTGCGCCGCTGTTCCGGCAAGGCACAACCGCAGAAGTAGAGAAACTGGGCGTATTTGCCGATACGTCGTTTTTTGAAGTGTTTAAAACCGATTTCCTGGCCGGCAATCCGGCGGCGGCGTTCAGCGGCAATGCCAGCGTGGTACTCACGGAATCGCTGGCCCGAAAATATTTCGGCGCTGCAACTGCTATGGAAAACGTTACAGGCAAAACCGTTCAGATCGATAAAGACTACGTTACCGTCAGCGCGGTGATCCGGGATTTTCCCGAAAATACGCTGCTGCAATACAGTTATATCCGGCCCTATGAGTATCTGAAAAGTAACTTTCAGCCCAATGACTACTGGAAAAGCCTGGAGGAGGACTGGGGAGATTTCGACAATTCTACCTATTACCGGCTTCGCCCGGGCGCGAATGCCGCTGTAGTAGCCGGGAAACTGGGCGAAATTCAACACGCCCACAACACACTCGACCCGGGCTCCTACTACAGCCTGCAGCCACTCGATCAGATTCATTTGTACGCGGCCGACGGTACCGACGCTGGCGCGCGTATGGTCCGCATCATGGGTATGGCCGCGCTATTTATCATTTTGATCGCAGCCATCAATTACATTAATCTGGCCACAGCCAAAGCGGGTAAAAGAGCACGCGAAGTAGGTTTGCGCAAAGCCGTCGGTGCGAGCCGTGGGCAACTGATCCGGCAGTTCCTGGTGGAATCCGGCCTGGTGTTTTTGATGTCGTCTGCTTTGGCGGTAGGTATTACGTACCTGTTGCTGCCTTATTGCAACAATATTGCCGATAAAAAACTGCGGCTCGACTGGTCCGATCCTTCCCTGATGCTGCTCACAGCCGGTATTCTGGGCGGCGCATTGCTCTTGTCGTCCATATATCCGGCG
>JAKQJD010000057.1 GCA_029561355.1 Bacteroidota bacterium
ACACTTTGCCGGTAACGGTATCCGGAAAAATTCCATCAGGGGGGACAGGCTGCAAAACTTGCAGGTGATGGTTTGCAGCAAACAAAAACAGCCCTTCGCTCGCTCCGGGGGGAAACGAGTGAAGGGCCGTTAATATAAAGGAAGCAGAATGTAAATCTACTGAAGCGGATTAGAAAGCGCTAATGTAAAAGCGTTTTTAATATATAAACAAGTGTTATGCAAAAAAAAGTTATGAATGATGAATGATGAATGATGAATGATGAATGATGAATGATGAATTTTTGAACTAACCCTCGGTTACTGTACTGAAATTGACAAGGGGTACACAGAAATTCATCATTCATCATTCATCATTCATCATTCCACTACATTTCCACACTCTTAAAATCCCAGTTGTTCAAAAATCCCGTGTGGAAGTTTCCGTCCAGGAAATCCTTGTTGCGCATGAGGCGCTGGTGAAATGGTACGGTCGTTTTGATACCTTCGATCACAAACTCGTCCAGGGCGCGTTCCATTTTCAGGATGGCTTCGTCGCGGGTGCGGGCGCGCACGATCAGTTTGGCGATCATGGAGTCGTAGTACGGCGGAATGGTGTAGCCGGCGTATACGTGCGTGTCCACGCGCACACCATGGCCTTTCGGCGAGTGGAACGAAGTGATTTTGCCCGGGCTGGGGCGGAAATCATTGAACGGATCTTCCGCGTTGATACGGCACTCGATGGCGTGCATTTCGGGGAAATAGTTGCGTCCCGAAATAGGGTGGCCCGCAGCGATCTTGATCTGTTCCTTGATCAGGTCGAAATCGATCACTTCTTCCGTCACGGTGTGTTCCACCTGGATACGGGTATTCATTTCCATGAAATAGAAGTTCCGGTATTTGTCGACCAGGAATTCGATCGTGCCCACACCTTCGTAACTGATAGCGTTGCAGGCCTTGATGGCTGCTTCACCCATTTTTTCGCGCAGTTCGGGCGTCATAAACGGCGACGGACTTTCCTCCACGAGTTTCTGGTGGCGACGCTGGATGGAGCAGTCGCGCTCAGACAAGTGGCAGGCGCGGCCGAGTTGGTCGCCGGCTACCTGGATCTCGATGTGGCGGGGTTCCTCGATGTATTTTTCCATGTAGATACCGTCGTTGCTGAACGAGGCCTTGGCTTCGCGGCGCGCGTTATCCCATTGACTTTCAAACTCTTCGGGTTTCCACACGATGCGCATGCCTTTGCCGCCGCCGCCTGCCGTGGCTTTCAGGATGACCGGGTAACCGATGTCGGCAGCGAGTTTCAGGCCCGCTTTCACGTCGGTAAGCAGGCCTTCGGTGCCGGGCACACAGGGTACGCCGGCTTTCAGCATGGTTTCCTTGGCTGTGATCTTGTCGCCCATAGAGCGGATTTGATCCGGGGTAGGGCCGATGAATTTCACGCCGTATTCCTTGCATATTTCAGCAAAAGCGGCATTTTCGGACAAGAATCCGTAGCCCGGGTGAATCGCATCGGCGTCGGTGATCTCCACGGCAGCCATAAGGCGCGGCACGTTGAGGTAACTTTCAGAGGAAGCCGGCGGACCGATACATACGGCTTCGTCGGCGAATCGGACGTGGAGGCTGTCACGGTCGGCAGTAGAGTACACTGCGACGGTTTTGATGCCCATTTCCTTGCAGGTGCGAATGACGCGCAAGGCAATTTCCCCACGATTGGCGATAAGTATTTTTTTAAACATAGAATGTCAGAACAGAAAAACACGTAAGTTTTTTCAACAGAAGAATGCTCCTTTCAAGTGCAATACCAAGGGTGGAATGAGTGCATAAGTGCTCACTTCTCACCGTCTCACCTCTCACCTCTCTAGCTCGGGTCTATGAGGAACAGCGGCTGATCGTATTCGACCGGTGTGGCATCTTCCACGAGTACTTTCACGATTTTGCCTTTCAACTCGGATTCGATCTCGTTAAAAAGTTTCATCGCCTCGATGATACAGACTTTGGAGCCGAGTTCGATGGAATCGCCGACTTTCACGAAGGGGCCTTTATCGGGCCCGGCACTCCGGTAGAACGTGCCGACCATGGGCGATTTGATCTGCTTGTAGCGTGGATTGTTTTCTTCGTCGGTTCCTGCGGCGGCGGCGGGAGCGGGCGCTGCGGCCGTTTCCGTTTTAGCCGGTTGTGCGGGTGCAGCCGGAGCGGGAGCCACGGGTTGCTGGACCGGCATGGCGGGTGCCACACTGATATAGGATTCGCCACCGACGGGCTGGTTGCGGATGACGAGTTTGAAGTCCCCTTCTTTCAGGGTAAATTCGGAGAGCTTGTGCTTGCTCACCATCCGAATAAGTTCTTGTATCTGATTGAAATCCATGTCGAAAGATTGTTTTTACAACTGCAAAAAAAAACAGAGGGAGTAAAGAAAAAATCTTTCCAGTGAAAAATTTTTCCTTTCTCCCCCTTAGTCGTTGTGCAGGGATGAAAAATCCCGGCAATCCGATCCTTTATAATCCGTGTCACAGGTGGAGTGTGGTGACTCAAAAAATTGATAATCAAACGATTATGTCTAATGCAAGATTTTGGGCTCCAATATTACATCTGTTCCGGGATAAAGAAACGAAACGGCATTATTTTTTTACCCGCTCCATGTAAGCGCCGGTAGTCGTATCGATTTTGATCAGGTCGCCCTCTTCGCAGAAAAGTGGTACGCGTACTTCTGCGCCCGTTTCCACAGTAGCCGGTTTGAGCGTGTTGGTGGCGGTATCGCCGCGTACGCCAGGCTCGGCGTAGGTGATTTTCAGGATCACTGTCTGCGGTAGTTCCACGGACAGCAATTGTTCTTTTTGTGCATGGAAAAGCACGTCTACCACGTCGCCTTCTTTCAGGAATTTGCCGTTGTCGATCAGGTCGTCGGAAACCGAAATCTGGTCGTACGTTTCCTGGTTCATGAGTTGATAGCCGCCTTCTTCCGGGTAGAGGTATTGGAATTTCCGGCGTTCTACACGCACTTCCGTGATGTTGTGACCACTTTGGAACGTATGTTCGATCACTTTACCGGTGGTGGTGCTTTTTAATTTCGTCCATACTTTGCCACTGCCGCGACCCACCTGAAATTTAGAAAAGTCGATGACTTTCAGAATGTCGTTGTTGAGTTCAATGCACAGGCCGTTTCGGATATCTGCCGTCGTTGCCATTTTTTTGTCGAGTTATTGAGTTGTTGAAGATAGGTTTTGCGCTTTTCAGGATTGCCTGCCAAAAAAGGCGCGCAAAAGTAGGCATTTTTGAAGAAGCGCGCACTTCGGAGGGCATTTTTCTTCCGGAACACCCAGGCTTGCATTGTCTTTCAAGCGTTTGGGACAAATGCTACCGCCAAATATTATATTTTAACCACGGAGACACGGAGGACACAACGTGCGACGTCACGCGTTGTGTCCTCCGTGCCTCCGTGGTTTATACACTTCTTATGCGTTTTCCGGCATCTTGCCAAACACCTGCTCCAGTTTGGTCCACCGGAAATCAAAAATGTCCTTCAATTGCCGGCCCACGAACAACCAGTGTGCCAGGCTGCCCAGCGGCCCGAGCGGTAGCCGGTAATGCACCAGGTCGGTCATTTCCACGCCGCCGGGAATGGCTCTGAAACGGTGCTGGTGGTGCCAGAGGCTATATGGGCCGATGCGTTGCTCGTCGACAAAAAAGGTGCCCGGCTCTACGTGGGTTATTTCCGTCATCCAGAACAATGGGATGTTAAACAAAGGCCGCACGGTGTAAGTGATAACCTGACCGGCGTATATTTTTTCCAAATGCGCGGGATCGGAAGTGACGTGAAAGCGCATATATTCGGGCGTTATTTTGGCCAGATTGGAAGGCGTGGAGAAAAATTCCCAGGCCGTTTCAATGGAAACGGGCAGGCGTTGGGTGCGATAAAGTACAGGCATTCTAAGGAGGGATTTGTGGCCGTTGAAAGTTGGCGGGTGAATGGAAAGCCATACAACTATCCTTGTAAGATATTGTTTATAAAGGCCTTACAATTATACATATAGTTATTCGTCCCCGGGAGACCTTAAGTCATCCGATGACTCGAAGTCATCGGATGACTTAAGGTCTCCCGGGGACGAATACTCAATAATAAATCAGGAGTCGCATTCATGAAGTTTGCCAAATTGCCCTCCGTCGACCACGTCGACTTTTCCCTGCCTCCCGAACCGCCCCAGAATGAAGAAGTGCTGGCTGCCCTGCCGCGCCCGGCAAAGCCACATATTTACATCGGCGGTACGGGCTACAACGTAAAGCACTGGGTGGGAAGCCTCTATCCTTTCGGAGCGAAAGACAGGGATTTTTTGCGCTATTACGGCACGCAATTCAATACCATCGAGCACAACACGACCCATTACCGCATTCCCGACGCGGCCACCGTGGCGCGCTGGAAAGAGGAAACGCCTGCCGATTTCAGGTACTGCCCGAAAATTCCGCAAACCATCAGCCATGCCCGCGACCTGGGCATCTATTCGGGCCTGATCCCGGTGTTTTGCGAAGCCATTAAAGACCTGGATGGGAAAATGGGCTGTTGCTTTATGCAGTTGCCACCCCATTTCACCACGAAGGAACTGCCGCTGCTGCAACGTTTTATCGAGCGCTGGGACCCGCAAATCCCCCTGGCGATCGAAGCCCGGCACGAATCGTTTTTCGAACCGACCGTAGACGCCGAAACGTTTTTCCAGATGTTACAGGAAAACAATATGGCCACAGTGATCACCGACGTGGCCGGCCGCCGCGACGTGTGCCATATGCGCCTCACCAACCGGCGCGTGCTGGTGCGTTTTGTCGGGAACGAACTCCATCCTTCCGACTACGAACGCGTCGAGGCCTGGTCAGAACGCCTGCATTTCTGGCTGGAAGCGGGCCTCCACGAGGTCTATTTTTTCACCCACGAACCCGACGACGTGCTGGTGCCCGAACTGGCAGAATTTACGTTGAAAACGTTTTTGGAGGAAATGCCGGATGTGGATATCCGTGGGCCGAAGAAGGTGGGAGGGCAGCAGGGGTCATTATTTTGAACAGGATTATGAGGATTTTAAAGGATTAGAAGGATTTCCGCGTAGATTGTACAAATTGAAGAGATGGAAAAAGCGAAATGAGTGCCCGTTAAATTCCAACTGTCTTTATAGAATCTACCCAGGAATCCTTCTAATCCTTTAAAATCCTCATAATCGTGTTCAAACCACTTTATTCAATCTACGCAGGAATCCTTCTAATCCTTTAAAATCCTCATAATCCTGTTCAAACCACCTTTCCCGGATTCAATATCCCCCTCGGGTCAAACACACCCTTAATCGCCCGCATCAATTCCATTTCCACTTCCGAAAAAACGATATCCAGGTACTGCTTTTGCACCAGCCCGATGCCGTGTTCGCCGGAGATGGTGCCGCCGACACTTTTTACGAATTGGAAAATTTCCCGGACACCCTGGGTGACGCCGACATTCCAGGCTTCTTCGCTGAGATCGCCGCGCAGGATATTGACGTGCAGGTTGCCATCTCCCGCGTGGCCGTAACACACCGATTCGAAACCGTAACGAGCGCCGGTGTCTTTCACTTTTTTGAGCAGGAAAGGCAGTTCGGCGCGGGGAACCACGGTATCTTCTTCCTTGTAAATGGAGTTTTTCTTGACGGCATGGGCTACGTTCCGGCGCAGTTTCCAGAGCGCCGTTTTGGTGGCGTCGTCGTCGGCGAAGAAAGCCTCGCCGCAATCGTATTGCGCGAGCACATTCGTAATCGTCTCACAATCAGCGTATAAACTGTCGAGGTGGAAGCCGTCGACTTCGATGAGCAGGTGCGCCGCATCGTCCTCATTGATCGGCACGGGTGTTTCGCCTACGTATCGCACGGCCCAGTCGATGGCGTTGCGTTCCATAAATTCCAGTCCCGAAGGCGTTACACCCGCCTGGAAAATAGCCGCCACAGCCGCGCAGGCACTTTCCGCCGAGCGGAAGGGCACCAGCATCAGCAGGTTCTGGGTAGGGTAGGGCTGGAGCCGCAGCACGATCTGCGTCACGATACCCAGCGTACCTTCGCTGCCCACCAGCAGTTGCGTGAGGTTGTAACCGGTGGAGTTTTTGAGGGTATTGGCGCCGGTCCATATAATATCGCCGTTGGGCAGCACCACCTGAAGGTTGAGTACGTGGTCTTTCACCACGCCGTATTTCACGGCTTTGGGGCCGCCGGCATTGGTGCTGATGTTGCCTCCGATAAACGACCAGCCCCGGCTCGACGGGTCGGGCGGATAAAATAACCCCTTCTCTTTCAGCGTATTCTGGAGGGTTTCAGTCACGACGCCGGGCTGGGTGGTCACCTGAAAATTGCGTTCGTCGATGAACAGGATCTGATCGAAACGTTTCATGGAAATGATCAACCCACCCCGAATCGGCAGTGCGCCGCCGGCCAGGCCCGATCCGCCGCCGCGCACCGTCACCGGAATACGTTCCCGGTAACAAATCTTCATAATGGCGCTGATTTCTTCGGTAGAAGCGGGAATAGCGACTGCTTCGGGCAGGTAAACCAGGTCTTCCGTTTCGTCGTGTCCATGTTCCCGGAGCACTGTTTCATCGGTCAGCAGGTACGATTCGCTCACTATGCTGCGTATTTCAGCCAGGCTGGAAGCGGAGATGGGGTGGAAGGCGTTACTTTTGCCCGGGATTGTAGAAATGCTGTCGGTGGTCATAAAAAGTGAATCATTCCCGGTGGCTATACCGGCAAACAAGTTGTTACTATGAAAAAACATATATTCCTGCTGCTCTGCTTGGTAGCGACACAGCAATTGATCGCTCAAAAGTTTCCGGAGCACCCGGCTACCCAGCAAACCAACAGCAAAAGTAAGGCAATTCTGGCGCATTTACTGTTCGGCTACCACCTGCCCGGCGGCGACCTGGCGGATCGTTTCGGGTCCGCATTCAGCGCCGGGCTGGGAACGGATTTTCTAACGAAAAACAACTTTATCGTGGGAGTTGAAGGCCATTTTTTCTACGGAAATGAGGTCAAGGAAGACCCGCTGGCCATTCTTCGCACCCCGGAAGGTGATATTATCGGCAGCGACCGCCTGCTTGCTTCGGTGGTGCTCCGGCAACGCGGCCTGTACGTCGGCGGACTGGTGGGCAAACTGTTTCCTTTCAGGGAAAACAGAAGCGGCATCCGGCTCACCCTGGGCGCGGGGTTGTCGGGCCATAAAATCCGTGTGCAGGACGACAACAGCAGCGTCACCCAACTCACCGGCGATTACCTCAAAGGATATGACCGCCTGACCGCGGGCATCGGTACGCAGCAGTTCATCGGCTGGCAGCACCTGAGCAAACGCGCCAACTGGCTCGTCGGTTTTGAATTCAGCCAGGGCTTCACGAGCACCCGCCGCGACTGGGATTACACGGAAATGCGAAAACTGGACGAGCAACGCATCGATCTGCGCTACGGCATCCGTGTGGCCTGGACGCTGCCGTTTTACGTGGGCAATTCCAAAGAGATCTTTTATTGATGGGCATCTGGCGACTTTTATATGACGCGGCCATTGCCTTGTTCGTACTGCTGACAAGAATAGCCGCCGTATTTGATGAAAAAGCACGGCTATGGGTGAACGGTCGCCGAAACTGGAGAACCACCCTTCGCCAGGCGGCTCCCGAACATTCGGGCGCCACTTTGTGGGTACACGCCGCTTCGCTCGGCGAATTCGAGCAGGGACGCCCGGTCATCGAAGCGGTGCGCGCACAATTCCCCGGCCGGCGGATCGTGCTGACTTTTTTTTCACCCTCCGGTTTCGAGA
This sequence comes from Bacteroidota bacterium, assembly GCA_029561355.1. Lineage (GTDB taxonomy): Bacteria > Bacteroidota > Bacteroidia > Chitinophagales > Saprospiraceae > M3007. The sequence continues at coordinate 7,777 of JAKQJD010000057.1, forward strand.
TCCGTAAAAACTACCCGCACGCCGACCTGGTGTGCTACCTGCCTGCCGATACGCGCCGCAATGCCATTGATTTTCTGGACATTATACGGCCCGACGTGGCGGTTTTTGTGAAATACGAGTTTTGGGCCAACTACCTCTTCGAACTAAAAAAACGGCAAATCCCGGTACTGCTCGTGTCGGCGCTGTTTCGGGAAAAACAGCCTTTTTTTAAATGGTACGGGGCGTTCTGGCGGGATATGCTGGGGTGTTTTACCCGTTTTTTTGTGCAAAACAAATTATCCGAAAACCTGCTCCAAAATATTGGTTTTCAAAATGTTACAGTAGCCGGCGACACGCGGGTGGACCGGGTGCTGCACCTGGCTGCGCAGGCGCCTGAAAACGAGGTGGTAGCAGCATTTCAAAAAAGCCCACTCACGGGGGAAACCCTGCCGCTGCTGATCGCCGGCAGTACCTGGCCTGCCGACGAAGCCATTTTAACGGAAGTGATGCGAAAAGACGGACCCGAGGACTGGAAATGGGTGTTCGCACCGCACGACCCGTCGCCGGCTGCGATTGCACGGTTGCTTGCGCTTTGTCCGAAAGAAGAAATGGGCGAAGTGTTGCTTTATTCCAAGGCAAATGCCTCCAACGCCACAGCCGCATCCACACTCCTGATCGATAATGTGGGCCTGCTCAACACCTTGTACCGCTACGGACACGTGGCTTACATCGGCGGCGGATTGGGAAAAGGTATTCACAATACCCTGGAACCGGCCGCTTTCGGTTTGCCGGTCATTTTCGGGCCGAAGTATGAAAAATTTGAAGAAGCGCGGCAGTTTGTAGCGCGTGGCGGTGCATTTGTGGTGCACAATGCTGCGGAACTGAAAGCACTGTTACACCAATTCAAAGATCCCGTTTTTTATGAAAATGCTTACCGCGCAGTATTGACTTATCTGGAAGAAAGCCGGGGCGCTACGCATCTTATTCTGGCGTTTTTTCAGCGCCATATCAAAACCGGGAAAATTATAGGGTAAATGCATAGGTAGCCTGGCGTTACCACCAAGCCACCGGGTCGCTTCAAGCGACCCGGTGGCTATGCCTGGCTAACCTGCTAATGACAAGCCATATCATTCCTGCTTTTTCCTCCATTTTTGCTGTTATTTCCTCTTTTTTTTCTCATTTCCCTTCTACCTTCGCGGCGCCTTGAAAAATCCACAGCATTATTAAATTTCCAATCTTCAAATTATTATGACTGGTTCTGAAATTACGATCCGCAAAGGCAAGTTGAAAGTGCCCAACGACCCGATTATTCCATTTATCGAAGGCGACGGAACGGGCGCTGATATCTGGGCGGCTTCGGTACGCGTGCTCGACGCTGCCGTGGAAAAAGCCTACGGCGGCAAGAAAAAAATCTTTTGGCAGGAAGTCCTGGCCGGCGAAAAAGCCTTTAACAAAACCGGCAACTGGCTGCCCGACGAAACGCTGGAAGTGATCAACAAATACAAGGTAGCGATCAAAGGCCCTCTGACGACACCCGTCGGCGGCGGTATCCGCTCCCTCAACGTGGCCCTGCGCCAGCAACTCGACCTGTACGCCTGCGTACGTCCGGTGCGGTGGTTTAAAGGTGTTCCGAGCCCCGTAAAAGAACCGGGTCTGGTGGATATGATCATTTTCCGCGAAAACACGGAAGACATTTACGCCGGTATCGAATACCTGGCCGGTACGCCGGAAGCCGACAAAGTGCTCGCTTTCCTGCAAAATGAAATGGGTGTGAAAAAGATCCGTTTCCCAAAAACGTCCAGCATCGGTATCAAACCGGTTTCGAAAGAAGGTACCGAACGCCTCGTGCGCTCGGCCCTCGAATACGCGTTCAAATACAAACGCAAATCGCTCACGATCGTGCACAAGGGCAACATCATGAAATTTACGGAAGGTAAATTCAAGGACTGGGGCTACGAACTTGCCGAACGCGAATACGGCGACCGCGTGTTTACCTGGGCCGAATACGACCGCATCAAAGCCGATAAAGGTGAAGAAGCGGCCAACAAAGCCCAATCCGACGCCCTCGCTGCCGGTAAAATGCTGGTAAAAGACAGCATCGCCGACGCTTTCCTGCAACAGATCCTGCTGCGCCCTGCCGAATACGACATGGTGGCTACGCTCAACCTGAACGGCGACTACCTCTCCGACGCACTGGCTGCACAGGTCGGCGGCATCGGTATCGCTCCGGGCGCCAACATCAATTACCTGACCGGCCACGCCATTTTCGAAGCCACGCACGGTACCGCACCGAAATACGCCGGCAAAGACATGGTAAACCCGTCGTCGGTGATCCTGTCGGGCGTTATGATGTTCGAATACCTGGGCTGGGACAAAGCCGCGAAACTGATCGTGAAAGGTATCGAGCGCAGCATCCGCAAAAAACGTGTGACGTATGACTTCGAACGCCTCATGAAAGGCGCAACCAAACTGAAATGCTCGGAGTTTGGTTCGGAGATTATTGCGAATATGTGATTTTGGGGGTTTATGGGTTTATGGGTTTATAGGTTTATAGGTTTATGGGTTTATGGGCGGTAACGCCTGGAATTTAGATAAAGATGGGGCGGCGACCGGGAAGGTCGTTGCCCCATTTGATTTTTAGTCAACCGGTCTTTTACCCCTCCGAACGGGGTAATACCTATCCGGATAGGTCGGCGACTTATGCTAATACGTTCATTTGACCGTCAGATACGTCTTTTACCTATCCGAATAGGTGGTAATACCTATCCAGATACATCGGCGACCTATTCTAATACGTCCCTTTGACCGTCAGATAGGTCTATTATCTATCTGAATACGTCGGGCAACCTATTCGGATAGGTAAAAGACGTATCTGACGGTCAAACGGACGTATTAGACGGGGTAAGGGACCCGTTGGACGGGGAGGAAGACGTATCTGGCGGGTGATGGAACCTGTTTGGCGGGGTACGGAGGGGCAGGGCTATTGTGTGCTACTTGTACATTGGAAATTGAACATTGAAATTGGACATTTAATAACTAAGAATTCAGAAAATGTTCAATGTTCAATGTTCAATGTTCAATAAACAATTCAGGGAAGTCAAAATGGGGCGGATATTTCCGTACAAGGCGCTAACAATAATATTCCGGCGCCGACACCTGCCGGACTGAAGATCATTTTGTAAAACCTGCTTTGAACTTTCATCGGGTTGAATATCTTTGTCGAACGTATTAGAAATTGTACGACTTCCAGCCCGTATCCACTATGATGGGGATTGAAAACTCCCGGCCGCTAGTGTACTCGTACTCCATTTCGGTTTCTTCCAGCCCGTATCCACTATGATGGGGATTGAAACATCACATCGACGATGTTGACGTCGGTTTTAATCTGTTCCTTCCAGACCGTATCCACTATGATGAGGATTAAAACATGAGCCGGCGAATCTTTCCGTGCAGGCCACTACTGCTGAACCAGCGATCACCTCGCTTGTGTTCAAATTTCTCCTTGTTTCTATCGGCTATTTTCTACAAATGTTAGGCTTCTCCGAAGCCGGTGGTAACTCTTGGTGATTCTACAAATGTTAGGCTTCTCCGAAGCCGGTGGTAACTCTTGGCGATTCTACAAATGTTAGGCTTCTCCGAAGCCGGTGGTATTTACAAGGCTAAAAAACACCGGGCGCAGCGCTTTGGCTTCTGTTGTAGAATTCGAGGAAGGCCAGGTGAGGTGAAAACGCAAAAGCGTCACCACCGGCTTCGGAGAAGCCTAACATTTGTAGAATCGCCAAGAGTTACCACCGGCTTCGGAGAAGCCTAACATTTGTAGACGTCCAACATTTACAGCCGTAGTATCATTTGCGGGAATAGAAGAATGATCGTTTTTAGATTACCATCCATACCAGGTAAATGGATCCGGCTTTGTGTAAAATCCGATATGAATTGCTGTCGGCGGGGACGCGCTTCAGCGGCAGGCATTGCTGGACTAATTGGCATCGTGCTATACCTATGCGCTTGGTGTTGAAAAAAACACCAAAGCGCGGCGCTGGGGCGTCTGTTGTTGAGTTTGGGGAAGATCAGGTAGGGCGGAAAAAAGTGAGGCGGTGACTAGAAGTCACCGCCTCACTACAAGTCTAAGCCAAACGCATTCGTTTTCAAGGAATATCGTCCAGAATATCATCCCTGTCAGGTTTCTTTCTATCCTGACTTATTCCGGTTTGCCTCAAAATTACTTTTGTGAAGTATAGGCTTGGAATAGCGCATAGGACAGCAATAATGGTCAATACAACATCAGTCATGATGAGTTGATCTGGTTGGGAAGTAGTAGTCCGACTTAGATTGGCACTACTACAGGTTTCATAATAGTATTCGGCGTTACATTTTCCCCGCCGAAATCTTCTGCTCCAACACCGCCGATTTCCGCAGCGCGTTCGCCTTTTTCCATTGTTCGATGGCGCGTTCCTGCTGGCCGCCGAGCGAGAGCGCGTCGCCGTAGTGCTCCAGAATGCCAGGGTGCTGGTCGCCGCCTTTCGCGAGCGATTGTTCGTAGCGGGAGGCAGCGGCGGTAAAGTCCTTTTTACCCAGCAGCGCCAGTCCGATCTGGTCGGTCAGGTCGAGGCGGAGGGCGGTGTTGTTGCCGGCCATGAGCGTTGCCTGTTCGAGTTGATTGAGCGCGTCGTCGTACAGGCCTTTCAGGTTGGCAGCGGCGCCGTAGTAGAAATAGGCCTTGGGCTGGTTGGGGAATGCGTCGATGGCCTGTTCGGAAAAGCGCAGCATTTCATCGTAGTTTTTCTGGCCGGCCAGGATGGTCAGGGTGTTTTCCCAAACGGAAAATACACGCGGGCTCAGGCGGATGCACTGGCGGTATTTTTCCAGCGCTTCGGTCGGGCGGTTGCTGTAATAGAGCAGGTCGCCCGAAACGCTCCAGGCTTTGGCGTCCTCCGGGTGCGTTTTTTCCAGAATAGCGCCGAGGTCGAGCAGGCCTTGCGTGAGCGCCGGATCGGGGTTGTTGTTCAGTTTGTCAAAAAACGGCAGCAATTCCTTGATTTTGGCATCGATGGGCGTGTTCGGGTCGTTGAACAGCGGTTTCAGGGAAGCCAGGTAACCGGCGTCGGAATTGTTTTTGCCGGAGCCGAGCAGTGCAAGTTGTGCTTCGGTATCGTTTGGGTCGCGGCGCAGGATGTCTTCGAATACCCGTCGCGCATTGCCCATGTCGCCCATGGTCTGGTAAAAACGGGCCAGTCGGTGGCGGTATTCGGGTTTGTGCGGGTATGCGTCGGCGAGGCGCTGGAGTTCGTTGGCGGCTTTTTTATCGTCGCCGAGGCCAACGTAGATAATATGCTTTTTATCGGCGGTTTCTTCGGTCAGCCCGGTGATCTGTTCGAGGCGGTCGAGGGCTTTCAGGCCGGCCTTCGGGTCCTTGTTCAGTACGTTCAGGTAGGCGAGTTGCTGGAAAAAATCGGGGTTGGAAGGCCAGCGTTTGCTCAGGCTTTCATACACGGCAATAGCGTCCTTCAGGCGGCCGGTTTTTGTAAAATAGTCGGCCTGAAGGATTTGGTACCACTTGTTTTCCGGCGCAATTTTGACCGCTTTATCGATTGATTCGAGTGCTTTTATGTAATCTTCCTTGGCGCCGTAACTGCGGGCCAGTCCATACCAGGCGGCATCGGCCTGCGGATTGTCGTACAGGAATTTGTCGTACTTGGGAATGGCTTTATCGTAATGAGCGAGCAGTCGCTCTTTTTCCGCTTCCAGAAACTGGCTCTGGCGGTTCACTTCGGCTTCCGGTACGATGATTTTATTGCCGCCGATCGTGTTTTGGGCAGCCAGGCCGGAAAAACCGAGCAGACAGATAAAGAAGACGATATTTTTCAACAGCAGGTGGTTTTTGATAGTGAAAAACAAGTGCGAAGTCGTCAGTCGTTGGTACGCAGGAATCAGTGCAGCAAGGACACAAAGTTGGGTACAAAGTTCAGTGTGCCGGTATGGGTTTGAAAAGTTTTAACAGAGGGTCATTCGTTTCGGATGCGCTGTTTCGCAAGGATTTGACACACAACCAAAAACGAAACACCCAAATCATCTGCGCGAACAATCCGAATAATCGCCCAGGTTCAGTTCGTCCAGCGAACCGGAAAAACGGCTGGAATTGCCGATCATAGAATTGTGCAGCAGCGCATTTTTGATGTGCGAACTGTTTTGAATGATGCTTGCCGTGATGACCACGTTTTCCACCACCGAATGATGCCCCACACTAACGTACGGGCCGATGACGGCATTGCGAACCACCGCATTTTCCCCCACGAAGCACGGCGGAACGATTACGCTGTTTTCGATGGTCGCGCTGGCAGCCACCAGGTCGGTGTTGCGGTTGAGTTCCAGCATCCGGGCGTTGGAGTGCAGGATATTGTCTTTGTTGCCGCAATCCAGCCACTCGATAATCTCGCCGGTGCGGAAGCGCAGGCCGTCGTTTTTCAGGAATTCCAGGGCCGTGGTGAGTTGGTATTCGTTCTTTTCCTTGATATCGTTTTCGATAATGTGCTTCAGCGCTGCGCGCAGTCGTTCCCCTTCCCGGAAATAATAGATGCCGACAATCGCAAGATCGGAGACGAATTCGACCGGTTTTTCGACAAATTCCGTGATGTAGCCCTCCGCATCCAGTTTTACCACACCGAAAGAGGAAGGATCTTCCACTTTCTGGGTCCAGATAACGCCGTCTTCCCCGGCATCGAACGTGAAGTCGGCTTTAAACAAGGTGTCGGCAAACGCGATCATACATTTCCCCTGCATACTTTCCGAGGCGCAGGCGATGGCGTGGCCGACACCCAGCGCTTTTTCCTGCTGGTAAATGCGGGCGCGGGCGCCGAGGCTTTCGGCAATCCGGATCAATTCCAGTTCAATATCGGGGCCGAAATCGCCGACGATATAGGCGATTTCTTCAATTTCTTCCTTGTAGGATGCCGCCAGGTCTTCCACCAGGCGTTGAATAATAGGTTTTCCGGCAACGGGTATGAGCGGCTTCGGAATGGTCAGCGTATGCGGCCGGAGCCTTGTGCCACGCCCTGCCATTGGGATGATGATTCGCATTTTTGTTATTAGTTATTGGTTATCGGTTATTGGTTATTAGTTATCGGTTATCCGGCTCGTGCATTTGCACTGTTTCCAGACTTCGCACTTCGCACTCAGGACTTCGCACTCAGGACTTCGCACTGTCTGCACTGCCCGTGCTTCCAAACCCGCCTGCTCCGCGCTCGGAAGCGCTGAGTTCGGCTACTTCTTCCCACTCCACCTGTTCGTAGCGGGCAACTACCATTTGGGCGATGCGTTCGCCGGGCTCGATGGTTTGGGGTTCGTTGGACAAGTTTACGACGATACATTTGATCTCGCCGCGATAATCGCTGTCGATGGTGCCGGGGGAATTGAGCATCGTCAGACCGCGTTTGATAGCGAGTCCGCTGCGTGGCCGGATCTGGGCTTCGTACCCTATCGGAAGTTCGATAAAAAGTCCGGTAGGTACGAGGCTGCGTTCGAGCGGCGCCAGGGTAACCGGTTCGCTGAGGTGCGCACGCAGGTCCATTCCCGCGCTGCCGGGCGTTTCGTACTTCGGAAGTGGGTAGGGTGAAGTGTTGATGATTTTCATGACCAGGGCAAATCTTTTTTGAAAGCGCAAAAATAACGCAATGTGGCAAATCGGCTAACGTTACCGGCAAGCCCGCGTTTATTCCCTCTGAAAATGAAAAGAATGCAGGCGAGGCGACAAATTTTTTTCTGTCATAATGCCGCCAAAAAGGGTTAAAATTGTGGATTTAGAGACGAATTTGGCATTTACGGGCACAAACCGAAAATCGGTTCGCAGAACTTTGGAAATTCACAATATTTTCGGCCCGTTAAAACAATAGCTATGCGTTGCATGAAAACCTTCTCTACCCTGATTTTTTCCCTCTGTTCCCTTTGGGTGCTGGCTCAAGCCCCCGCAAACGACGACTGCTCAGGTCTGATCGACCTGGGGGAAGTTCCCTATTGTTCCGACCCGGCGCAGTACACCAACGTCAATGCCACGACCAGTGTAATTGCGGTTCCGACCGAAAACATTCCCGCCTGTTTCAACAATGAAGCGGATCGCGACGTATGGTTTCAGTTCACCCTGCCCGCCGACGGTAGCATTGTAGATGTGTCCATTTCGGTATTCGGTAATGTGTTCGGAAACGGCACAATGCAAATGCCGCAAGTGGCTATTTACCGGGGCGATTGCGTATTCGGTGGTTTGGCCGAACTGGATTGTGCGGCGGCTCCGCTGAATGTCAATCAGGTAGTGCTGGAGCAATTCGGCCTCACACCAGGCATTCCGTACTATCTCCGGATCAATGATTATTCCGCTACGGCCGCTCCCAACGCCGGAACGTTCCGCCTTTGTGTGGAAGAATACGTGCCGGATATCAACATGGGCGACGCGCCCGGTACGGAAAGTTGCACGGGTACGCTCTGGGATTCGGGTGGCGAAACCGGCGATTATATGCCGAATGAAGACCTGACTTTTACCATTTGCCCACAGGATTTTCACCAGTGTATCATTCTGAACGTCGTGAATTATGCGACGGAAAGCGGATTCGATTACCTGAGTTTTATCCAGGGATCGGATCTTACCGGCACACAGGTCACACAGATTGCCGGTAACGGGCAGGATTTTCAGGTGCAGATTTCGGGCGATTGTGCGACGGTCCATTTCACATCAGATGGCTCTGCGCAGGACGAAGGTTTCCAGATTACCTGGGTTTGTTCTCCCAACGTGTGTAATGCACCGCCGATCACTAGTTGTGCTGATCCGATTGCAGTCGGCACATTGCCTTACGCTGCAACCGATCTGAACAACTGCTTTTCCGGAAACAGCATCAACGGCGGTCCTTGCGACAACGATGAAGCCTTTTTGTCGGGCAACGACTACGTTTTCTCCTATACCTCTCCGGGCGACGAATGTATACACATTACAACCACGGGTACCAATACTGAAGCGGGCCTGGGTGTATACGATGCCTGTCCCAACGCTCCCAATGCCAATTGCGTGATCAGCGCAGGTGGCGGTTTTAACAGTTCCAATCCTATTGTCAACGCGGCTTTCCTGGAAAATGCGGGAACCTACTATATCGTATTCGGCGCCGGCGACGACTGCTCGCCGTTCAATATCAGCATCGATACCATCACCTGCCCGGTCGTATTGCCGCCGGCTTCCACCTGCGATGCGGCGCTTAATATCGGCGGTTGCAGCACGGTGTTGCCACAGGTGATTTCGCTGACGCCCGGCTCCGGCGACCCTGATTTTATTCAGCAGGGTATCAACCAGGGCTGTTTCGTTGCGCCACAGCAAAACTATTCCTTCTTCTTCTTTCAGGCGGGCGCCGACGGCAAATTCGGTTTTGCCGTACAGGCCAACAACCCTACGGAAGCGTCCGACATCGACTTTAACGTTTGGGGCCCGATCGATACGCCGGAAGAGATTTGCGACTATATTACCAATAACCAGCCTGTTCGTTCGTCCTGGGCAGCAGGCGCCGACCTGACCGGTCTGGCAGATATCCATCCGCTGACGGGAAATCCGGTACTGGACGAGTTTGACTGCGGAAGCCCTGCCACTCCGGGTACCGGCGCCAATGCCGACGACTTCGTGAGCCGGCTGGATGTGGAAGAAGGGAAGATTTATGTGATCATGCTCGACGACTTTGGAAATGCCATTGTAAATGACGGTATTTCCATCAATTTCGACGTAACGACTGAAGGTGTGCTGGACGGTCTGGATAACGCGATCACGATCACCGCCGATACGGCAGTGTGCAGCGGCCAGCCCGTACAATTACTGGCCTCCGGCGGTGCAGCGTACAGCTGGCAGCCTGATCCGAGCCTGTCGTGTATCAATTGCCCCGATCCGATTGCAACACCTTCCGTATCAACCACATATCAGGTGCAGGTGGCAACTACTTGCAGCCAGATTACCAAAATTGTGGATGTTAAAATCATCGAATTGTCGCTGGGACCTGATGTAACTGTATGCAACGGCGCCAGTTTTACCCTGAACCCCAACCCTTACCCGGAAGCCACTTACAGCTGGAGCGGCAGCCCCGGCCTGAGTTGCACCGATTGCCCTTCGCCTCAGGTGGAAGGTCTGACTACAGGTACCTATACCTTTATCGGTGTGCTTTCCACCCCGCAATGTGTAAAAACGGATTCGATTATCGTCAACGTGATCAGCGGACAACAACCGCAGTATAACATTGCAAACGACCAGATCATTTGTGCCGGCACGACCGTAGACCTGGGTGGCGCGGCTGTTCCGGGAAGTTTTTATATCTGGTCTTCCGTGCCGGACGGTTTGCAGGATGAAACCGCCAACCCGTCCGTTACTCCGACCGAGACAACGACTTATTACCTGGAAGTAGCAAACGGTACCTGTGCCGTAACTGCTTTAGACAGTATTACGCTGACCGTTTACCAGTCGCCGGTGCTTGCCGTGCAGGGAGATACGCTGGTTTGCCAGGGGCAAAGCGTCGTGCTGGGAACTACGGATCCGGAAACAGGTATTCAATACGTATGGACGCCTGCGGATTCGCTGGATAATGCCAGTATTGCCAATCCTGTCGCAACACCTTCACAAACAACTACTTATACGCTGGTCGCGTCTAACCCGGGCTGTACCGAAACACGTACTGTTGAAGTAGCAGTTTCGATTATTGACCTGCAAATAAATGTGGAAGATACCGTGCAAATATGCAAGGGTACTTCCGTGCAAATACTGGCGGCTGCTTCTCCGACCGGTACACCTGTTGTATGGAATCCGCTGGCCGGCCTGCAGGTCGGGCCGAACGGCGGCAGCGCAGTGGCCACCCCGGATGAAACGACCTTGTACACCGCAACGGTTTCGGTACCGGGTTGTGTCAAAACGCAAACCATTTATATCACCGTGGATAGTTTGCCGGTCGATCTTGGAATTAATCCGGTTGACACCACTGTTTGCCAGGGCAGCCAGGTTATCCTCAAATCGACGGTATACGAACCCGCTGAATACCCGATTATCGAATTTATCTGGACGCCGGGAACGGGCCAGTTGACGCCCGACAGTTTGTTCAACCTGGTAGTTCAACCGGATGATACGATTACCTATTATCGCATGACCCGCCACGGCGCCTGCATTACCACGGATTCCGTGCTGGTCAACGTGATTCAACCGCCGCCGCTCACGGTTACGCCCGTTACCAGCAACCTTTGCCTGGGTGAAAGCGTAACCCTCGACCTGACTGTTCCCGACGGCGTGGAAGAGATTATGTGGTCGCCTGCAACGGGGCTTTCCTGTACGGAATGCAATGACCCTGTGGCAACGCCTACCGCCTCGACGACCTACACCGTATCAGGCAAGTTCGACGGATGCCCGACCATGACTTCCGCAACCGTGAACGTAAAAAATCCGCCTGCCTATCAGTTCCCGGCAGACACGGACCTTTGCGGAGGCGAATCCATTACGCTGAATCTGGTAAACGATCCTTCCGCTACCTATACCTGGACTTCCACCGATCCGGCCTTTGGTACTGTCACAACAGCACAGCCTACCATAACGCCTACACAAACAGCAACTTATACGCTGAATGCGACCAACGGCTGCGCCATAAGCGCATCTCTTACCGTAACGGTGGCCAACGGTACACTTACTACGGACGGCGACACAACCATCTGTTCCAATTTCAATGCCCCGCTTTCCGCATCGGGTAACCTGCCGGGCAGTTATTTGTGGAGTACCGGCGCTACGCAACAAGCGATCGTTGTAGCGCCTGCTGTAACCACGACCTACACGGTAATCTATACGTACGGTGACGATTGCACACTGACCGACGAGATCATCGTGAACGTACAAGGCGAAGGCGCTGCACTCACTTTCCCGACAGATCTGCAGTTATGTCCGGGAGAAAGTGTTACCCTGAATTCTACCGTTACACCCGGTGCAACCTACACCTGGTCAAGTACTCCGGCCGGTTTCACATCCAGCGAGGGGGGACCAACGGTAACGCCGGCGGTATCCACAACATATTCCGTTACCGCTACGCTGGGCAACTGCGTACGCACGGAAAACGTTGCCGTAGTAGTATTCAGCGGGGTTACACTGACGGCCAGCGCAGATATTACCCTGTGTGCCGGCGAAAGCACAACACTCACTGCCAACGGCTCCGCTACGGGTACTTACCAGTGGACGCCGGGCGGAAATACGCCTTCCATCACGGTTTCACCTTCCGAAACAACTACTTACAACCTGCTGTATACTTACGGCGACGGCTGTACGCTCTCCGATATGGTAACAGTAACAGTAGTGATGGGTTTCGACGTGCGAATCGAACCCACACCGGATGTTACCAGCATTTATGTAGGTGAACCATTGGAGTTGATGGCCATCGTTTCGCCGACACAAAGCCTGACCGGATTCCAGTTCCAGTGGTTCGAAAACGGCACAGGTTCCGGCACCGGCGAAAGTTACAGTGCCGTACCGACCCTTACTTCACAGGACAGCCTGCTGTTCAAGTATGTAGTTGTAGGCACTTCTCCAAACGGATGTATGTCATCCGATACGTTCTCCGTGATGGTACGGGCTCCAGTGGTGGTTATTCCAACCGCGTTCACCCCTGGCAACGACGATAACAACAAAACGTTCGGCCTGGTGGTGCTGGGTGGTAACGTTACCGTAGAAAGTATCGAAGTGTACAACCGCTGGGGTGAAAAGGTGTTTACCGGCGACAATACCAACCCGAAATGGGACGGGCGTGTCGACGGCAATGAAGCGCCTTCCGACGTATATGTTTACGTGATCAAGTGGCGGCGGGGCGACGGCGCCCTGGAAGTGGTCCACGGTGACGTGACGCTGCTGCGGTAAAAAATAGTGTGAGTCGAGTGAAACAGGAATTGTAAAACTGCTTCACTGTCAACTTTTGTCGATAAACACACGTAGCGTAATTTAACCACATAGGCACATAGAACACATAGCGTAGCGTACTCTACGAACTATGTGCTCTATGTGCCTATTGTAGTTAAATCGCTCTACGTGTGTTTTAGTGTTAAATGTTACATTTTAGGTAAAGCACGATAAATCTCATTGACGAGTGTCTTTTGGCCTTCCTTGAAAATGTTTGTACAATTAAAATTGAACAGAATGCCCTTGGGTTTTTCCAGCAATTGCATGTAGGTGATTAACTGTGCCTCATAAACGGGCTGCATTTTTTCAACGGCCTTTAATTGCACCAGAATGGATTCTTCTACGAGGAGGTCATAACTCAAACTGGCCTCCAGCAAAAAGCCTTTGTACTGAATTGGAACAACCTGTTGGCTGGAAATTTTGAACCGCCGTCGCTGGAGTTCATAGGTAAGACAGGATTCGTACACCTGTTCTAAAAGTCCGGGGCCTAATTCCTTGTGTACGTCGATGGCAGCCCCGATAATTTCATAGGTGAGATGGTTCAGGTAACGTTGTGTCAACTGTTGCATAAAAATGAATGTGTTTTGATTAAAGAATGTGCAAATAAAACACATAGGAAGAAAAATACATAGCCACACGAATCTTTGCTTTCAAAATACCGGATGGTTGTTAACACAATGAATACGTTCCTCGCCCGCCATCTCCAGGACACCTTTCAGGTTTCTCCCGTCGAAGCCGAACAAATTGCAGCCTTTTTCAAGCCGCTGGAACTGAAAAAGGGAGAATACTTCCTTCTGGCCGATCAGTTCTCCAAACACCTCGGTTTTATTGAATCCGGATTGTTGCGTGAATTTCTCTACCACGACGGACGTGAAATCACCAAGTGGATTTCCGGTTCGGAGTATTTTGCCGTCGATCTGGGCAGTTTTTTATTCGGTAAAACGGCGCGTGTAAATATGCAGGCGCTGACGGATTGCCGGTTGTGGGTGCTTTCCAAAACCGACTATGCAGGAATCGGCCGGGCGGTTCCACAATGGCCTGAAATAGAAAAGATGTTTATCGCCAGGTGTTTTACGGTGCTGGAAGACAGGGTAGTGTCGCATCTGGCGTTAAGTGCCGAAGAGCGTTACGATGCGTTTTTTCGGTACAATCCTGAACTTTTTAATCAGGCGCCCCTTCAATATCTGGCTTCCCTGCTGGGCATGACCCCCGAGACTTTCAGCCGGATCAGAAAAAAAAGGACCCGATTGCATTCTTGATATAGATCAACCGGACGGTCCCGGAACGCCCCGACTTTTGCATCATGTTTAACGATTCAATATAAAACAGATGCAAGTCAATCCTGGTGCTCCGGTTTTTCAAACAAAAGAAATTTTTATTCAGGCGGCTCCCGAAATAGTATGGGGCGTGCTTACCAATGTTTCCGGGTGGACGAACTGGAACCCGAAAATCAGCAACGTCCGCATGGATAGCGCAGTAGCCGTCGGTATTGCATTCCGCTGGACGATCAATGGCGTTCGTATTCTTTCTGTTTTTCATACGGTGGAACAACCGCATACCCTGGGCTGGAGCGGCGCTACATTCGGCGCTACCGCTATTCATAACTGGCATATGGAAGCCGTCGACGGCGGAAGCCGAATTCGGGTGGAGGAAAGTATGGAAGGCTGGCTGGTAGCGCTTTTCCGCAAAAAAATGAACCGCGACCTGGCCACCGATATGCAGTTTTGGCTGGAAGCGTTGAAGGTGAGATGTGAAAAGTGAGATGTGAAAAGTGAGTTGTCAATTGTGAGTTGTGAATTGTCAGTTGTGAGTATTAATCACTCACGATGATCTTAACAACTCACAATTCACAATTGACAACTCACAACTCACATCTCACAATTGACAACTCACAACTCACAACTCACTATTCACTTTTTGCCGTACCTTTGCGCCTCAAAAATTCTTGAATGGTCAAAATCGGCAATGTAGAATTGGGTGAGTTCCCGCTGCTGCTGGCGCCCATGGAGGACGTCAGCGATCCGCCGTTCCGCAAATTATGCAAGGAACACGGGGCAGACATGGTTTATACGGAATTTATCAGTGCGGACGGGCTGGTGCATGAAGCCAAAAGTACGTTTCAGAAACTAGAGATATTCGATTACGAACGCCCGATCGGCATTCAGTACTTCGGAGGTCAGTTGGAAAACATGATCGAAGCGGCGGAAATCATTGAAAGCAAAAACCCCGACGTGATCGATATCAACTTCGGCTGCCCGGTGGCCAAAGTGGCCTGCAGGCTGGCCGGCGCGGGTCTGCTGCGCGATATTCCGCATATGGTGCGCCTCACGGAAGCCGTGGTAAAAAGTACGAACCGCCCGGTAACCGTCAAAACCCGCCTCGGCTGGGACGATTCCACCATCAACATCATCGAAGTGGCGGAACGCTTGCAGGACGTTGGTATTCAGGCACTTACCATCCACGGCCGTACCCGCGCCCAGATGTATAAGGGTGAAGCCAACTGGGAGTGGATCGCCAAAGTGAAAAACAACCCGCGGATGCACATTCCTATTTTCGGGAATGGCGACGTGGATTCGCCGCAAAAGGCGCTGGAATACAAAAACCGCTATGGTACCGACGGTATCATGATCGGCCGTGCCAGCATCGGATACCCCTGGGTGTTCCGCGAAATCAAACATTACTTCGCTACCGGCGAATTGCTGCCGCCTCCGGATATTCACGAACGGGTGCAGGCCGCACGCCAGCACCTGCGCGACAGCCTGGCCTGGAAAGGTCTCAAACTGGGTGTACTCGAAATGCGCCGCCATTATGCACCCTACCTGCGCGATCTGCCGCATGTCAAACCTTACCGCGCCCGGCTGGTAACCGAAATGGAACCCGAAACCCTGTTTGCCATTCTGGATGAGGTCGAGGAGGTTTATTCGGGTGAAGAATACACAATTTGAAACTATGCTTTTTTCGATAGAGCCCCACGAACGGAAAGTCTTCGAACTGGTTGGCCGTTGTGCACGCGCCATCGACGTGCCGGCTTATGTGGTAGGCGGTTACGTACGGGACCGGTTGCTGGGCCGGCCCTCCAAAGACATCGACATCGTTTGTGTGGGCGATGGCATCCGCCTTGCCGAACAGGTAGCGGCTCAACTGTCGCCACGACCTAAAGTGGTGGTTTACAGCCGTTTCGGAACCGCTATGCTGCGCTGGGAAGGTATTGAAATCGAGTTTGTCGGCGCGCGCCGGGAAAGTTACCGCGAAGACAGCCGCAAACCGGAAGTAGAACAGGGAAGCCTGGAAGACGACCAGAACCGCCGCGATTTTACCATTAACGCGCTCGCGGTGAGCCTGCAGGAAGATACGTTCGGGCTCATCGTCGATCCCTTCGACGGCCTGACCGACCTGGAAAATAAAATCATCAAAACGCCGCTCGAACCCGGAAAAACCTTTTCAGACGATCCGCTGCGCATGCTTCGGGCGATCCGGTTTTCCACCCAACTGGGATTTGCCATCGAGCCGAATACTTTACAGGGAATTTCAAAATACCGGACCCGCATCCATATTATTTCGAAAGAACGCATCGCGACCGAACTCGAAAAGATTCTGATGACGCCGAAGCCATCGGTGGGGTTCAAACTGTTGTTCGATACCGGGTTGCTGCAACTTATCCTGCCCGAACTGGCCCTTTTGCAAGGCGTGGAGGACAAAAACGGCAAGGGGCACAAGGACAATTTTTACCACACCCTCGAAGTGCTCGACAACCTGTGCCGCCGCAGCAACAACATCTGGCTGCGCTGGGCCGCCGTGTTGCACGATATTGCAAAACCGGCCACCAAACGTTTTCACAAGGATACGGGCTGGACTTTTCATGGACATGAATGGGTGGGCGCCAATATGGTGCCCAAAATATTCCGGAACCTCCGGCTGCCGCTCGATTCCAAAATGGAATACGTGCAAAAAATGGTGCGGCTGCACCTGCGCCCTATCAGTCTGACCAAGGAAGAAGTGACCGACTCTGCCGTACGCCGCCTGCTGTTCGATGCGGGACCGGAAATCGAGGACCTGATGAAACTCTGCGAATCGGATATCACAACCAAAAATCCGAAAAAAATGGTGCGCTACCTCGAAGGGTACGAATACCTGAAATCGCGGATGTCGGAAGTGAGCCAGGCCGACCGCATGCGCCTGTGGCAGCCGCCTATCACAGGGGAAGTGATCATGCAAACCTTTGATATTCAGCCTTCCAAAGAGGTAGGTGTAATTAAAACGGCCGTTCGGGAAGCCATTCTCGACGGAGCCATCAACAATGAATTCGAACTGGCTTTTCAGCGCATGGTAGAAGAAGGCGCCAAACTGGGGCTGGAGCCGAAGAAGACGGCGGGGGATTTTAAATTGTAGTTATTGGTTATTGGTTATTGGTTATCAGTTATTAGTTATTAGGGGTGGTAAGGGGCCGTCTGCTCTATTTCATGGCTACTCGAAAGGTTTGTCCCATCAACTCGAGTAGCCATGAAATAGAGCAGACGGCCCCTTACCACCCCTAATAACTAATAACTAATAACTAATAACTGATAACTAATAACTTAAAGACGCTGCCAATACTGCGTCCTGTAAAAAGGCCCGAAAGCGCCGCGCACCACCAGGGTATTTGGATCGCCCTCTTTTAGCCAGAACTTCAGGTTGTACCATTTGCCCTGTTTGGGGTACAGTACCTTTCCTTTGCCCCAGTATCCATCGGAATATTCCATATTTTCAATGATGACCATACCCAGGATCGGCTGATCTTTGCGGTAACCGGTACATTCTTCACAGTTGTGCGCCAGCGAAGGGCGGAGGAGTTTGACGATTTTTCCGTACACCTGCCCATTCTGCTCGTACAATTGAATGTGACTTTTCGCTTCGCCGGTTTCATCATCCTTGGTTACCCAGGTGCCGATCGCGGAGGTTTGTGCGTGTGTTTGAAGGGAAAAAAAATGAATAGCGGCAGCAACACAGAGCCCGGGCAGCGCCGAAAAGGAGGATAAGAGCATGGTTTGAGACGTTGAAAAGCGAATTAGTGAATTTAAAAGTTGTTGTCAATCAATAAATTAAACGCCGGAACCGAGAAACAGTTCCGGCGCATAACGCCTGCCAACGTTCAATAATTCAAACAGTTTGCAAGCCGCTTATTCAACGACGATAGGTACAAATCATTTCACAACGAAATCAAAAAGCCGTATTCCGGATGGTTTCCAGGAGTTTGGCCGTCGCCCGGGCGCGGTGGCTGATGGTGTTTTTTACGTCTTCGCCGAGTTCGGCGAAAGTGGCGTCATAGCCGGAGGGGATAAACACCGGATCGTAGCCGAAGCCGCCTGTGCCGTGTTTTTCGGTTGCAATGGATCCTTCGCAAATCCCTTCCAGCAGCGTTTCCTGCCGGTCGGAAATGAGTGCTATGATCGTTCTGAAACGTGCGCTGCGGTCGCTTTCACTTTCCAGGTTTTTCAAAAGCAGGTGAATGTTATCGTCTGCGTCGCGGCCCGGACCGGCATAACGCGCCGTATGGACGCCGGGCTCGCCGCCGAGTGCGGCCACCTCCAGGCCGGTATCTTCCGAAAAGCAGTCGTAGCCGTATTTTTCTTTCACATACCGCGCTTTCAGCAAGGCATTTCCCTCCAGCGTAGGCTCCGTTTCCTCGATGTCTTCGAGGCA
The DNA here is from genome assembly GCA_029561355.1 of Bacteroidota bacterium. GTDB lineage: Bacteria > Bacteroidota > Bacteroidia > Chitinophagales > Saprospiraceae > M3007. The sequence continues at coordinate 26,363 of JAKQJD010000057.1, forward strand.
GCCGATGTCTTTCAGGGTTTTTACCTGGAAATTCGGACCAAGGATTTGTTCTATTTCGCGGGCTTTGTGCGGGTTATTGGTGGCGAAGACGAGAACGTGCATGGGGGATAGTGAGTTGTGAATAGTGAGTTGTGAATAGTGAGTTGCAACTCACCTAAACAACGACTCCACAAACGCTTTTTTGTTAAAAATCTGGAGTTTATCAATGCTTTCGCCCACACCGATGTACTTGATCGGAATCTTGAACTGATCGCTGATACTGATCGCGACACCGCCTTTGGCCGTTCCGTCGAGTTTTGTAAGGGCGAGGCAGGTGATGGGCGCCACTTCGGTAAATTGTTTGGCCTGTTCCTGGGCATTCTGGCCGGTAGAAGCGTCGAGCACCAGCAGCACGTCGTGCGGGGCGCCCGGCATTTTTTTCTCGATGCTGCGGTGGATCTTGCCGAGTTCGAGCATCAGGTGCGACTTGTTGTGCAGGCGGCCGGCGGTGTCGATGATAGCGATATCGCAGCCGTTTTCCACTGCGTAATTGGTGGTTTCATAGGCCACGGCGGCCGGGTCGGCATTCATACCTTTAGAATAGAAATCGCAGCCTACGCGGTCGGCCCAGATCTTCAATTGCGCCACGGCAGCGGCACGGAACGTATCGGCAGCGCCCAGCACCACCTTATAGCCCTGTTGTTTATACTGGTAGGCCAGTTTGCCGATAGTAGTAGTTTTGCCCACGCCGTTGACGCCGATCACAAGCAGCACGTAGGGTTTTTTGCCGGCCGGAATTTCATAATCCTCCGCGTCGGCAGTATTGTTTTCGGAAAGCAGTTGCACGATCTCGTCGCGCAGGATTGCATTCAGTTCATCGGTATTGATGTATTTGTCGCGTGCCACGCGGTCTTCAATGCGCCCGATGATCTTGACCGTTGTGTCGAGGCCCACATCGCTGCTGATCAGCACGTTTTCCAGTTCGTCGAGCACTTCGACATCGACGGTACTTTTCCCGGCAACGACGCGGGTAAGTTTATCGAAGATCCCTTCTTTCGTTTTTTCAAGCCCTTTGTCGAGGTCTTCTTTCTTTTCCCGGTTAAAAAATTTATCAAAAAAACCCATGTTGCGTTTCTGGTTATTAGTTGAATAGTTATGAGTTATGAGTTATAGGTTATGAGTTATGAGTTATTGGTGGTAACCCTTGGTTTGTGAAAGGTAATGCCGGGGGGACCACCAATAACTCATAACTCATAACTCATAACTCATAACTCCAAAAACATTTCCCGTTCAATAATCTGACAAATGATATGACCGATCAGGATATGCGATTCCTGGATGCGCGGGGTATCGCTGCTGGGTACGTTGAGCAGCACGTCGCAAAGGTCGCACATTTTTCCGCCGGAGGCGCCTGTCATGCCGATTACCGTCATATTCTGTTGGCGTGCCATAGCGATCGTTTTCAGGATATTGGATGAATTGCCGGATGTGCTGATGGCGACCAGCACGTCTCCGGACCTGCCTGCTGCCTGCAACATGCGGGCATATACGTCATCGTAGCCGTAATCGTTGGCCACGGCAGTGACATACGACGAATTGACGTGGAGCGCCTCAGCGTACAGCGGGGGGCGGTCGGTGTAGAACCTGCCGGATAATTCAGCCGAAATGTGCTGGGCATCTGCCGCGCTGCCGCCGTTGCCGCAGAACAGCACTTTCCCGTCCGACTGGAAAGTACGGATACAGATTTCTGCTGCCTGTTTGATTTTCTGTTGAAAGGCTTCATCTCCCAGTATGGCCTGTTTGACGGCGATACTTTCGGTGATGCTGGTTTGTATGATCTGGTGCATGATTTTGCTTTGCTGAGGATTCGATGATTTGATTTAGACATCCATTCAAATCCTCAAATACTCGAATCCTCAAATTTCCTTCATTTCATTCGTCCCGCCACAACAACACCGCCGATTGAAATCGGTTGTGCCAGCGCTCCATGTCTATGACCATGAGTTGGCGTTGATCGAGCGGCAAAGTTCCGTGCTTTTTTTGCAAATCAGTATATTCATTCAAACAAACGCGGGTAATACTCACGATAAAATGAACGACCCGAAGCGCCGTTTCGATGTTTGCCGCCGGATAACGGGTGCAACGGAAGGCCTTTCGGGTGAGCAGCACCTGTTGTTCGAACAAATGCACGAGGTGTTTCAGGTCGCCATGCTGCGCTGTAGCGGTTGCCAGGGTAGCAATCCCTTCGTTTTTATCGAACCATAGGTCGAAAATATCGTCGCACAACTGGATCAGGAACCCGAACTGATACAAGGCATTGCGTTCTTCGGCATCGAGCGGGTGTCGAAGCACGCGCCGGAACAGGAGGACCGAATAGCCGCCTTTTTCGGCAGTAATATGTTTGAGGTCCTCGGATTTCAGCGTTTTACCGATATCCTGTTGTTGTCGCCCGGAAGTTTCGACGTTGAATACCCGGTGCATAAAAGCCTGGAATTCTTTCAGGTCCGTTGCCGGCAGTTCGCGGTAAATGTTGTTGAGGAAATGAAGCGCCAGTCCACGTTCATCTGCTGTACGGCCGTATTTCTCCGGATTATTTTCCCACAAAACACCGGAATCGTCCTGTTCGCGGTAAGTATCCACCAGGTCATCGAAAAAATATGCCAGTGCAGCCAGGTTGGTAAACAGGTGCTTTTCCTGTTTTGTACGGGTGCGGCCGCGCAGGCTGCAGAAAACGATGCTCAGGTAAGTCGTGCCGTAAAAATAGTGTTTCAGGCGCCTTTTTTCCTTGGAACTCAGCGATTCGGGGTGGGGGAGCGCCAGCGTCTGAAGCGCCCTGTATTTGAAATACCAGGACGCCCGTACAAAAGCCAGAACAAGCCAGGCCGTAGCGCGGGTGAGGTAAAATACATGGCGCATGGTTGAAAAATGAGATTAGGAAAAGGATTATGGTTAAAATTTAAATAGATTCAGACTAAATAAGCCACAAATCACGTTATCTGCCGCTTGAAGACAAAATTCAGTTTGGAAAACGCTGAGTTTGATATCCTTTCTCCCTATCCTTGCTTCAAATTTTTTATCAAACTTTTACTGTTTATCAATGCAACGACTTCTTTCGTTTGCCTTTACGGGCCTTTTTGTTGCTATGCTGGCGTTTACGACGTCTGCACAGACTCTCAAACCTTCCGCTTCTGTCCAGCAATATGTTGACGGTGGCGGTTCTTTTTTTTCACTGCCTTTATTTGCTCCGGGCTCCGCACCCGGCAAAGATATTGACAACGCGGTGGAAGGCGCACAATTTCTCCGACTCGACAAGGAAGAACTGAAACGCCTGATAGAGCGACAGCCGGAATCGCTGGTATTGACCATGCCTTACGATGGGAAAACGGTAGAGGTGGAATTGTTGAAAATCGATCTGTTAACACCTGATTTTCAGGTTGTTACAAGCGAGTCGAAAGACCGCGGCGTTGCAGTGGATGCAGGAGTGCATTACCGTGGCCGCGTTCATGGGCAGGCAAACTCCGTGGCCGCATTCAGTTTTTTCAAAAACGAGGTGATGGGCCTGCTGTCTGACGACGTGTATGGTAACCGGGTAATTGGCCGGCTGGATTCGCGCGACAACTCCGAAAACTATATCCTGTATCAGGACAAAAAACTGAAAACCAAAAGCCCCTTTTTCTGCTCTACGGAAGATGTGGATCAAAAAATAGAGAACAGTTCCACGACCGAAGTAAACGGCTGCGTGCGCGTTTACCTCGAGGCGGATTATGAAATGTTCCAAAACAAAGGATCGGTTGCAAACGTCACGACTTATCTGACCGGCGTATTCAACCAGGTGGCTACCCTGTATGCCAACGAGGCGATCAGTACTCAGGTATCCACCATTTATGTGTGGACAACCGCCGATAGTTACAGCAACACCAGCAGCAGTACGGCTTTGAACCAGTTCAAGGCCCTGCGTACGACGTTTAATGGCGATATTGCGCACCTGGCCAGCCTCGGCGGCAACAATGTCGGCGGTGTGGCTTATGTGGATGTAATCTGCAACAACACCTACCGCTACGCATACAGCAACATTTCCGCTTCGTATCAGACGGTTCCGACCTATTCCTGGACAGTGGAAGTAATGACCCACGAAATGGGCCACAACCTGGGTTCCAACCACACGCAATGGTGCGGCTGGACGGGCGGCGCACTCGACAACTGCTATACCACGGAAGGTGGCTGCGCAGCAGGGCCGGCCCCGACAAACGGCGGAACGATCATGAGTTACTGCCACCTGACCAGTTACGGCATCAATTTTAACAACGGTTTCGGTACCCAGCCCGGCAACAAGATCCGTACGCGGGTGGCTGCTGCTACCTGCCTCGCTGCAACCTGCTCTTCTTCGACTTCCTGCGGCACGCCGACCAGCCTGACGGCAACCGCCATCACGCAAACCGGCGCTACCCTGAACTGGGCAGCCGTCAGCGGAGCCACTTCCTACAACGTGCAATGGAAAACGGCATCGGCTTCTACCTGGAATACCATCAGCGGTATCACTGCTGCTACGTATAACCTTTCCGGACTGGCTGCTTCCACCTCCTATAATTTCAAGGTACAGGCCAACTGCAACGGAACACTCGGCAGTTATTCCACGGCGTCGACGTTCACTACATCTGCAACGGCATCCTGCGGTACTCCCGGCGGCCTCACCGCCACTTCCATCACACAAACCGCCGCTACCCTGAGCTGGACGGCTGTAGGTGGATCCACTTCCTACAATATTCAGTGGAAAGCGGCATCGGCTTCCACCTGGACCACCGTTAGCAGCATCACTGCTACAACGTATAATCTTTCCGGACTGGCCGCTGCCACCTCCTACAACTTCAAGGTGCAGGCCAATTGTAACGGCACGCTCAGCAGTTATTCTGCTACGTCGACCTTTACCACCGCTGCTGCGCCATCCTGTGGGGTACCTTCCGGACTGAATGCTACCTCCATTACCCAATCGGGCGCTACTTTAAACTGGGCGGCGGTGAGCGGCGCCGTTTCTTATAGTTTGCAGTGGAAACTGGCTTCTGCTTCGGTATGGACGACCGTCAACAATATTGCCGCTGTTTCCTATAACCTGAGCGGATTGGCATCGGCTGTTTCCTATAATTTCCAGGTGCGTGCTACCTGCTCTACCGCCACGAGTGCCTACTCTACAGCAGCAACTTTCACAACGACGTTCCCGGTTTGTACCAATTCTTACGAGCCGAATAATACCCGCACTGCTGCTTCAACGATCGCAGCCAATACGGATATTAACTCGCAAATTTCTACTGCTACGGATGCCGACTGGTATCGTTTCAGCAATACGACCGGCGCACGAAATATCAAAGTGGATCTGACCAACTTGCCGGCCAACTACGACGTTCGTTTTTATCTGAATACTACCCAACTGGGTATTTCACAAAAAACGGGCACAACCGATGAAAAGATTGTTTACAACACCAGCAACGTCGCTACCAATTATTACGTGCAGGTGTACGGTACCGGTGGCGCCTCCAGCAGTACGGAGTGCTACACCCTGCGTATCAGTCTGAGCGGCACGGCATGGCCCTTGAGCCTGGAAGGCGGCGGCGGAGGCGACGTTACTTTCGAAGTACCAGTAGTAGTGCAGGATGAAGGTTTCGCGATGTTCCCCAACCCTGCCGACGAAAAGGTAACGATGGAAATCCCTGTTACTGAAGACCATACGCCCGTTTCGGTTTCCATCATGGATATTTCCGGCCGCGTAATCGCTCAGCAGCAATCTGAAATGATGAAAGCCGCCAATCGTATGGACTTCAGTCTGAACCGGATGGCCGCAGGCGTTTATTTTGTACACGTCCGCAACGGCAACCAGCAAAGCAC
>JAKQJD010000066.1 GCA_029561355.1 Bacteroidota bacterium
CGGCCCGTTTGGTCGAACACCTGCCACCGGCCGTCGTTCTCCGGCGCTTCTTCCAGCCGGATGCGCATATGGTCGGTAGCCGGCGACGGCGCAAGAACGATGTCGCCCGGCCGGCTGAAAACCACCCGCACTATAGAACTGAACGACGCCCGGCCGTCGAAATCCACCTGCCGAAGGCGGTAGTAATTGGCGCCCGGCATCGGCATTTCATCGGTAAAGGTGTACGCGTGCGCCACCTGGGTGGTTCCTGCACCCTGCACGTGCCCGATTTCCGTGAAGGTGCGCGCATCGGCGCTGCGCTCGACGACAAAATGATCGTTGTTGTGCTCCGTTGCCGTGGAAAAAGACAGCACCGCCGCCGCCGCTTCTCGCCGGGCGGAAAAATGCAGCCACTCGACCGGCAGGACCGTCGCGATGGACGTGACGTTAAAATTGTCGATACCGATGGCGTCGTCGGCGTCGGTAGCATCCAGATCGAGCCAGCGCATGCAGAAGGTCGTGCCGGGCGCGATGGACAAGCCGCTGAAGGTACGGGAAAATGACGTGGAATGTTTCACATTGCCCGTGCCGGTGGCCTGCCCCGGATTGCGGTAATCCAGTTCGTTCACGTCCGTCCAGATGCCTTCCCCGTCGATGCCCGACGTGTGCATATTGAATTGAAAATCAAGCCCGTCCGAACGATTGCTCGTGCCCACGCGCCAGGTTTCGGCAATGAACTGCAAACTGATAGCAGTAATGTCGCGGTCGGGCATCGTATTGGTAAAACACACACCGATGGTCGGCACCAGCGTTCCGGATTGCAGGCCCCCGAACGCGTATTCGCTCGGCGTACCGAGCAGATAGGTGTTGCCGGCACTGTTCGAACCCGTACTGATGCCGAATGCCTCGTCGGCATTGGCGCCGGTTTCAACAAAACGCCATCCGGGTGGAATGTCGGGCGACGTAAAGGTCTGGCTGTAAGAAAAAGCGGGGGAGGAAACTGGAATTTGCGCGCACGCAAGAGCCACCCGAAGCAGGGCGGCTGCAAAAGGGATAATCGTTTTCATTGTAGCATTTGGTTGTCCGTATGCAAGGACCGGCCGGCTTTATCCCAAAGCGAACGGGAGATCTTGCACAGGCGTGAACAATAAATGAAGGCATTACAAAGGGGGGGACCTTCGTGCTCACAAATTTAAACGCTTTGCAGGCCAAACCGCAAGGGGGAACGGGGCCTAAAACGGGCCGGATGAAAACTTTAACTTACGAAGCTCGCTTTT
>JAKQJD010000119.1 GCA_029561355.1 Bacteroidota bacterium
CCCACTAACTATGCAAATTGACATACCGGCGCATATTGAAAAATTGCTCTTTCTGCATGATGCCTTGATCATACCCGGATTCGGAGGGTTTACGGCCACCCGGACACCGGCGACGACCGATTATGTAGGCGGCTCGGTGGCACCGCCGGCCAAAACGCTGGCATTCAGCGAAAACCTCACTGTCGACGACGGAGTGCTGGTAGGTGATGTTGCCCAAACCCACGGAATTCCGTTGGAAGATGCCCGGAAAACCATCGCAGCGTTTGTAGAGAAAATTCAAAACCTCCTGAACCAGCGGGAAATCGTTACGTTGCCGGGAGTGGGTCGTTTATACCGGAATTATGTGCAGAAAATTCAGTTTTTGCCCGATTCCACCAATTTCAACGCCAGTTCATACGGGCTGCCACCCCTACAGTTTTCGCCCATCGCCCGATCCCGGGAAGTAACAGACAAGCCGGCTACGGACTTTTCCACGACCACGCCGTCCGTTCCTGCAGAAACGCCTTACAACCCGCCTTCCGAAACGTTTACACCTTCCGTAAGAGGCGGCCGCTCACGCGTCGGACTGGCACTGGGCATCATTTTCCTGTTCGCTTCCCTCGCTATCGGTATCTGGTACTGGCAGCAAAGGAAAAAACAGGCGCTGATCGCAGAACGCGACCGCACAGAACAAACAGACGTGCCGGTAGAAAAGCAAACTCGACCCGAAAAGCCTGTAGCGACGGAAAAAAAGCCGGAACAAAAAAATGTGGAGCAATCGGCGCAGGACTCCGCTAACGAAAAAATGGCTGCTGCCCGTGAACAGGTGGCGAAAACCGCAGAAGGCCGCGAATGTATTCTCGTGATTGCTACCCTGCGCGAAAAAAATAATGCCGACCGCCTGATACAAATACTTCGGAATGACGGTCATGAGGTGTATTTTCTTGAAAAAAACGGCTACCAGATAGGCGTGAAATTCAAGTACACCAAAGTCAGCGAAATCCAGGAAACGATCAATATCCTGACCAAACTGACCGGCGAAGATCAAATCTGGATCAAAAAGAAATAAACCCATGCTCCGCATCGAACATATCGGCATCGCCGTACGCGACCTGGCTGCCGGCAACGAACTCTTCCGCAAACTGCTGGGTTCCGAACATTATAAAACGGAATCCGTTGAAAGCGAACACGTTACAACTTCTTTCTTCCAAATCGGGGAGAGCAAAATAGAACTGCTCGTAGCAACCGACCCGGAAAGCCCGATCGCCAAATTCATCGAAAAACGTGGAGAAGGTATTCACCATATCGCCTTCGAAGTACACGACATCCGGGCGGAAATCGCCCGCCTGGAAGCGGAAGGTTTTATTCCGCTCAACCGCGAACCCAAGCGCGGCGCCGACAACAAACTGGTAGCGTTTTTGCACCCCAAGTCGAGTAACGGGGTGTTGGTGGAGCTGTGTCAAAGTTATTAGTTATTGGTTATTGGTTTTATTAGGGTGGTAGCATTTGGCTTTAACTGATGCCAAATGCTACCACCCTAATAACCAATAACCAATAACCAATAACCAATAACCAATAACTAGTTCGCCACAAACTTCAGCGACACCGAATTAATACAATACCGCAGTCCCGTCGGCTTCGGGCCGTCGTTGAACACGTGCCCCTGGTGGCCGCCGCAACGGGCGCACTCCACTTCCGTGCGTGTCATGCCGTAGGATTCGTCTGTGTTTTCAGTAATACAGGTTTCGTTGAAGGGTTGGTAGAAGGATGGCCAGCCCGTGCCGCTTTCAAATTTGGTATCCGACGAAAACAACGGCAGTCCGCATCCGGCGCAGATATACGTCCCTTTTTGATGGTTGTCCCAGAGTTTGCCGGCGTAGGCCCGCTCCGTGCCTTCTTCGCGCAACACGCTATAGGCATCGGGAGAAAGTTGTTTTTTCCACTCCGCTTTGGTTTTTGTCACTTTTACGAGATGGTTGTCTGCATCGTATGTGGGAGGAACAATGCTGTCTGTAGCCATGGTGCTTGCCGAAGGCTGGTCGATTGCCGCCGTTGCGCCTTTTTCGCTGGGCAGTGCCGGAGCGTTACAGGACAGGAACATGAGGAAAATGCTGATGAGTTTCATGATTGTGTGGTTGAGTGATGTTGCTGGTTATACGTTATTGGTTATTTGTTATTGGTTATTAGTGTGGTAACGCTTGGCAATCAGGAAACAACAAGCGTTACCACACTAATAACCAATAACCAATAACGTATAACACTTACGACCCAAACGCCCGTTTAGCCTTCCCGAGTAAAAACACCCCCGCATTTCAGCCCCAAACGTTCGGCAGCAGACAAAACAGATATTTTAACCGGGAGTTGACAGGCTACAACCCCTGCCGGCCTGAACACCACACACCTACAAATACTGCACGTAACCCATTTGCATAGGCATGCCGAAGGCATTAAGGCCCCAGATAGCGCCATTGTGGTCGATGCTGTAATAAAAACCGTTGGGAAACTGGTAAATCCATGCGAACGCCGGATTCATGGAGGCGGTACGGGTGGCAACCACGACGGGAAAGTTGCTCATGGGGTTCACGACGACGATCTGGTTGTTCGGCGCTACATAGTACGTGTTGGGGTCGCCATTGAAAAAGCACTGTGCCACATACTGTTTTACAGGCGGTGGGGGCGGTGGCGGTGGCGGAAAATCGGTCTGCCGCGGCGGCACGTATGGCTTTTGCTGTTGCGTTTCCGCTTTTGCGCTGCGGTTGTCAATTTCCCGAACGATACGGATCAGTGAATCGCGAATTTCGTCAATGTCTTCGTTTTTGGCCAAACCGCTGACAATCTTGCGTTTGTATTCTGCCCAGCGGCTTTTTTGCAGCACTGCCGAGTCGGTAAGATCATATTCCGTACTGCTATACAGGTAGTCGAGCAAAAGGCCGATTGCCTGCTCGATCTCGTTGTCGCCGATTAGTTCGCGGATTTGTTTGGTGCTGGTTGCCATATGCTGGGTTTGCGGGGACAAAAATTCGAAATTTCGGGCGAAAAGAACGCATCCGGATCAGGAAAACTTTCCGGCCGGCCGGCGAACAGCAAACGATTCACCAAAAAGCCGTTCATTTGCCTGTCCAAAATAAATCCTTTCCATGAATAAAAACCTGCTCCCCCGGCTACTGGCCATGGTTCTGGTCTATGTGATCTTAAAATTTTTCGGGGGTTCCTTCGGCGTTCTGGTGCTATACCCCGTAACGATGCTCGTAGCGTTTCTGCACGAACTGGGCCATGCCACGGGCGCCATCCTGACCGGCGGTTCCGTCGAGGGCCTGCAAATCAACCCCGACGGCAGCGGATACACCGTCACCAGAGGCGGCAGCGCCGGAATCATCCTCATCGGCGGCTATCTGGGAAGCGCCCTGCTGGGCAATCTGATGTTCCGCATCGGTGTGAAACACCGCACCCGCGCCCAGGCCACTCTGCTGGTGCTGGCTTTTTTAATGGCCCTGGCCGGTATTCTCTGGTTCGAGTCGTTTATCAGCACCGGGTTGCTGTTCCTTTTTGCGGCCGCGCTGTTTTTTATTGCCAAAAAAACGACCTGGGACCAGGACGCTTTGATGTTTCTCGGACTTGCCACGGTGCTCTATATCATCCAGGATTTCGACGTGGGCCCCAAAAGCGATCTGGCCATGTATGAACAGGTAGTGGGCATTTTTTCTTACAAAGTATGGATGTACGTCTGGCTGGCGCTGGCTTTCAGTTTGTTTATCTGGAACCTGAAAGAACTTTTTGGCCGGAGAACGTTTAATTGAATGATGAATGATGAATATTTTGGCACTCGGGTTAGTTTTGGTAGCATTTTGACTTGATAAGGAGTTGTTTCTCCTATAATCCACTGCTCTACAGCAGCACAGACTTCAAAAATTCATCATTCATCGCTCATCATTCATCATTCAAAAAAAACATGCTGCTCGAAAAAATACCCATAAAACTGGCATCCAGCCTCGTGATAGGCTACATGGTGCTGGCGTTCGGCTGGTGGTCGTGGCACCTCTGGTCGCAGAACGACCGTTTGTTCGAATCGGAAAAAGCCACGCTCGAAGCCCGCTTTTCCCATGCCGGCCAGGGGGTAAACCTGACCCGTATGTACGACACAACGGAATACAAAAGAGCCGAAAAAAACTGGAAAAAGAGCCAGCGAATGATCGTCTCGGAAGGACTGTTTTTCGTGGCATGCCTCATATTCGGATTATGGATCGTACATCGCAGCGCCAATCGCGAAGTGAAACTGGCCAGGCAGCGCCGCAATTTTCTGTTGAGTATCACACATGAACTGAAATCGCCCATTGCCGCGCTACGACTCGAACTCGAAACACTGCGCAAACACAACCTGCCGCCCGAGCACCGCGAACAACTCCTCTCCAACGGCCTCAAAGACGTCAGCCGCCTGCAAAACCTCGTAGAAGACCTGCTGCTCGCGGCCCGCCTGGAAGACAACTGGCGGCCTCTGCCCGAGCCGATCAATCTGCCAGCGCTGGTACAGGAAATTGTAACAAGGCTTCGCGTGCGCTTTACGCAGGCCGATATTCGGGTGCATTTCCCCGATCATTTCCCGATCATACAGGCAGATCAACCCGGCCTGAGCTCGGTGATCCAGAATTTGCTGGAAAACGCCCTGAAATACTCGCCCCCCGGCGCACCCGTGGAATGTACGGTGGCCATGAACAATGGAAAGGTGAGTATTCGCATTGCCGACCAGGGTTTTGGAATTCCAGCCGAAGAAAAAGAGGCCGTTTTTGAAAAATTCTACCGACTGGGCAGCGAGGAAACTCGCCAGAGTACGGGCACCGGGCTGGGTTTGTACATTGTACAGCAAATCGTAAAAGCGCACGGCGGTACCATCTCCGTTGTGGATAATAAACCGAAGGGTACTGTTTTTTTGATTGAATTTTAAGAGATTAAAAAACTCAACATGCTAAGCAAGCGCATCCTCCGGGAGCGCACTATTTTTGCAGCAAAATTTCTCTTTTGTCCCACACCGAACCATCATCCGATCCGGCTTTACCGATGCTCAAAATGGCCCGACTGAATGGTCGGCCCGAAATTTTCTATTCCATTCAGGGGGAAGGGAAAAGCATCGGCGTACCTTCCATCTTTGTGCGCAGTTCCCTGTGCAACCTGCACTGCATCTGGTGCGATACGGATTATACCTGGAACTGGGTCGGTACCCGTTTTCCGCATGTGCACGATGTTTTGCCCGGCTACCGGAAGTTTCAGAAAAAAGACTGGATCGTGGAATGCGATATCCGGGCAGTGGCGGATGAAGTGGCGGCTTTTCCGTGTAAAAATGTGATCCTCACAGGCGGTGAACCGATGCTTCAACAACCTGCCTTCACAAACCTTATGCGCACATTGCGTTCTATTTCAATAGATTATCGGTTCGAGGTAGAAACGAACGGAACCCTGAAACCCGGCCCCGAATTCGACGCCGGCATCGATCAGTACAACGTTTCTCCCAAACTAGAAAACAGCAACAACACGCGGAAACTTCGGGAACGGCCTGTGCCGCTCCGCTTTTTTGCGAAAAGTCCGAAAGCCAATTTCAAATTTGTGCTGGCCGCCGAAAACGACCTGGCAGAAGTGCTGGAGCTGGCAGGTACCTACCAAATCGCCGCCGAAAAAATATGGCTGATGCCGGAAGCGACCGGATGGGAAGCGTTACAGGAAAAGCGGCACTGGCTGGTGGAAATCTGCAAGCAATATGGGTTCCGCTACTCCGACCGGCTGCACGTACAAATATGGGGGAGTAAAAAGGGTGTTTAAACCGATGCCTCACCCGAAATATTTCAATCAAACGTCATTTAAACACCAATACGAGGGAGACTTTTTTACATTTGTCAAGTCTAAGATTTTTGTGGATTTGAGGATGCGAGTATTCGATTCACATCCTCAAATCCTCACATCCTCACATCCTCCAATCCTCCAACCCATTCACTCTATATTTCCCAATCATGTCTGTTCAACTCGATCAGGTCAAACAAAGAGCCGGCAAGGTACTTCGCCGGACACTCTGGATATTGCTGGCCGCCACCTTGCTTTTTAGTATCGGCTACTACATGTACCGCACCTACACGATCAGCGAAGGTACCAGAACCGGAGTGCTGTTTAAAATTTCAAAAAAAGGCGCCCTTTTCAAAACGTATGAAGGCCAGTTGCAACTGGGTAACAGTGCTTTTGTGACCGTTCAGAGTACCTGGGATTTTTCCGTAAAAGACGAAGCGGTTTACCGGCAGGCCCAACAATTCGACGGTAAAAACGTCAAACTGTATTACAAGCAACTCATCGATGCGTTTCCCTGGCAGGGCGACACCGATTACATCGTTTATAAGGTGGAAGCGATTCAATAAAGTATCCGTTTTTTCACGGTTTTTCAGAACGTCCGAAAATGAACAGTGTTGTTCGCTTTCGGGCGTTTTTTATTTGAAATAACTACTGTAAGTATTTGACTATCAAAATGTTATGAGTTGGCAAAATAATTGCTGAAACGTCCGAGGAGCCTCTTCCAACGAAATTCAACTGCCATGAAAATATTTGTCCTCGCCCTGTTGATTACCGCTTCCTTTGCCTGCCGTGAAACATCCATGCCGTTGGCTGCCGCCGACCAGGCGATGGAACCGGCTCCATCGGTTCGGTATACACAATCGGATATCCGCAAAATACGCTGGATCGAAGGCGCGTGGGAAAGCACCCAGCCGGGCAAGCCGGTGCGACAAAATTTTCAATTTCACCCCGACAATCATCTGGAAATCACTGATATAGATGATTCCGTAGAACCCAATACCACCATGCTGACCTGGCATGAAGGATGTTACTACCTGGGCGAAAACCTCGATTGGGTGGTCACCTGGATTGGAGAAAAGGACGTTCGTTTCGAACCCACCCGCCCCGGCAAATATCCGTTTACCTGGACGCGTTTCGGCGAAAACCAGTGGTATCACGTCAGCCACCGTCCCGACGGCGACCGCCCGGTGCTGATGCAGCGCATCAACGAACTGCAACCGTAACGTAGACCCGATCCCGGATCGGGGCATCACCACACATCTCTGGCAAAATCAGGTTTGTTCAGAAAAGCAACCCTATAAATGCTCCGGCCCGATCGTTTCGACCTGCCGGAGCATTTGTACGTTTTTTACTAATTCATGAATCGGGTTTACTTGATCCGTGCAGCCAGCATCAGTCTTTTTACGCGCTTCTGCGCATCCGCTTTGGTTTCCGGGTCGGCCAGGCGCTGAAGCCCTGCCCACGACGAAAAACCGTTCTCTTTCGCTACCATTACCCGGAATCCGTCTTCTACTGCCGACACCTCCGGCGCTGCGGGTTTTACTGCCGGGCGACTTCCTTTGGCTTCTCCTTTGGGCGCCATTTTTTTCTCGGGCATCATACGCAGCGAAGCCGAAGCCACCGGCATTTCTTCCGGGAAATACCGCAGCAGGTCGTATTGCTGCATCACTTTTTGCATGCTCCAGCCGTACGGATAGGTTTTAATAGCCGAGGCAACGGATTTGATCTGTTCGCCGGCGTGCTGGCTGGCATCGCGTTTCAGTTGGCTTTTGGAATAGTTGCCCACGTACGATTGCACGATGACATGTGCCAGCAGTACCTGCGGTTTTACGTTGTAGTCTTCCGCTATGTCTTTGACGGTCGATTTCCATTGTTTGGCGGTCGAGGAAATGAATTCCGCGTCGTCGTACAGGTATTTCAGGCGTTCGCCGGCCGATTGATCAGCCGCTTCCTGCTGTACCATTTTTTCTTTTTTAGCGCTGCCCTTGCTGCTTTTGGCGGGATGTAATGCAATGGCGCGTGGTCTTTCGGGCATGTCCGAATCGTCGGAAATGTTGTGCTCCGACTTCATCGGGTCGGAAATGCCACTTCTCAAACCTTCTTTTTTACCGATAAAAAGGAAGATAACGACCGCCGACATGCCTGCCGCGGAAAGGAAACCAAAGAATTCGAAAAAGTTTTTCATGTTTGAAAATTAAAAAAGTGAAGGGAAAGAGTGATGAATGATGAATGATGAATGATGAATGATGAATGATGAATATTTTGGCACTCGTGGTTCCGGCTGAAAATCACTATAGAGAACAAATGTTTTCCCTACTGCGATGCTATTAAAAAGTGCAAATGCTGAATATTCATCATTCATCATTCATCATTAAGAAACAACTGCTTCATAATCAATACGCCACAGTTGATATGTTTCAATAATGAGTGTCAATTTTTCGGCGTAGGTACGTGCGGTAGCGTAGCCCGATTGTTTGAGCCCCACGCTCCAAGCGGCGTAATAGGGCACTTCCGTTTGTCCGTACAGGGATTTGTCGATATGGTAAATGCCGCCCACTTCGTAGCGGTGCAGCATCCAGCCGTAGCGGCGGTCCTGGAGCAACAGGCTGTGGCGGCGGTAACTGTCCTGCGCGGAACGATACACTTCAAACCGGTCCCACACGTAATCGTCGGTCATTTGCATACAATCGATGGCGAGGGAGTGGAAATCGAAATCCTGATCGTCGATGCGGCCATCGCGGCGGAAACCCGACCGGGCGCGGCATTTGATACCGAAGTGGTTGTTCCCTCTGGTGGCGAGTATGCTGCGACCGGCATTTGTTTCGAGCAGACCTTGAGCGAGGGTAATGGAGGCGGGAATTTTAGTGCGGCGCATTTCGTCCACGGCCATGTCGCGGTGTTGCTCCAGGTAGTCGAGGTAGGCGGCGGCGTTGCCCCGGTTGCGCTTCGAAAATTTCAGATCGAGTTCCTGTTCGATGAGCGGCCGGCGCCAGAATATACCTTTTTTACCGGGCAAGGGCAGGCTGGAAACCGGCGCGAGCGTATCGGCATAAAATTGCTGTAACTCCCGAGTAAACGTAGCCCCGACCACCTCGGCTCCCGTGCGGAAATCGTGTTTCATTTCATGAAAAACCGGCAGTTCGGAAATGCCGTCGACCCGGGCCTTGATGTCGTCGTAAAAGAAATAAACCAGTAATCCGGGGAGGATTACCACAAAAAAAGCAATAAAACTACCCTTCCCGAAAGCGTACAGGCAACCGCCATGCTCATCCATAAATGTACCCAAGTTTTGGTACTACAAATAAACGGCAAAGTTTTGGGTGTTTGGTGTTTGGTATTTCGTGTTTAGGGGGCGTTGCCCTCGGCGTATCTGTAAAACCGAGGGCAACGCGCCCCAAACACAAAACACTATACACCAAACACCAGAAAAAGGTTACGGCATTTTTCGTACCATCTTCTGCATACCGGCCTCGATGTCGGAGTACGGCAGCGTTTCCTTGGCGATGTACATGAGCATCAGCGAGATATGAGGTTTGTCGGCTCGTTTTTCGTAGAGCAGGTGTTTGTGCAGGCGCCAGGCTTCGCGGATCTGGCGTTTGAGGCGGTTGCGTGCAACGGCCGTTTTGAAATTGCGTTTGGGAACGGAAATCACGACCTGAACGGGCGTGGTAGCGGTGGCGGGAGGCACGGCGAGTTCAAGCCATACCACCCGCAGCGGATAAGCTACATAAGAATGGCTGTCCTTAAAAAGCCTGCCGATGAGCGTCGGGCTTTTTAATCGTTCGGAACGGGTAAATGTGTGCCTGGGAGTGTTCACAAGGGATAGCCGCTGCTCGGGAAATACAAAAATAAGACTTCCGGTGTTGCCTGAACTCCGGAAGTCTTATATTTCAAAATCTATAGAAGGCAGCGCGCACCGGAGTACGCGGCCCGCTCTTTATTTCAGGCGCTTCTCGTCGGAAACCGAAAGTTTCCAGCGGCCTTGTTTACGGCGGCGCGAGAGGAGTTTGCGGCCATTCTTAGAAGCCATGCGCTCACGAAAGCCATGTTTATTCTTGCGGGCGCGGCGGGATGGTTGGAATGTGCGTTTCATCGCTGATCAAAATTAGGTACTGCGTTTCAAAAATGGAGCGCAAAGATAGTTTCGTTTTTTGGAATTCAAAGTATAGGGTTGGGATTTTTTTAAAAAAGGGAATGTTGGGGAGTTCATGGGTTTATGAGTTTATGGGTTTATAGGTTTATGGGTTTATGGCCACTCGTTAAAGGGAACCGCTCTTTCCCGAGTGGCCATAAACCCATAAACCTATAAACCCATAAACTCATAAACCCATAAACCTATAAACTCATAAACCCATAAACCCTCCCAATTGGCTTCCGACGGACAAAACCCACGGTTAATATTGTTTTAAAACCGGCCGAATGTCGAAACAAGCGGCAAAATCGCTGTTCCTTTGTTGTCCAAAAATTTTAGAACAATGCTGCGTACAAAACTTTACCTCTTACTGCTGCTGTTGCTGGTTTCGGCATTTGCCGTTTCGGCCCAAAATCCGGTCAAATGGTCCTTTTCCGCCAGGGATGCGGGAAATTGCCAGGTCGACCTGGTGTTCACCGGTACCATCGACGATGGCTGGTTCACCTATTCGCAGTTTCTGGAAAGTGAAGACGGGCCGGTAGCCACGCAGATCACCTTCAGTCCGGGCCCCGGCTACAAACTGGTGGGGAAAGCCAAGGAAAGCGGCGATATCATCAAGGTGCACGACAAGGTGTTCGATATGGAACTGACCAAGTTCAAGCACAAGGCCGTCCTGACGCAGCGCATTACGGTGGCCGATCCGTCGAAACCCATTACGGGCTACCTCAACTTCATGGTCTGCAACGACGAAATGTGCCTGCCGCCCAAGGACGTTGATTTTTCGTTCAAGATTCCGGCACTCGCCAATTGCACCAATGCTGCGGGCGGAAAAACGGGCGCGGTTCCCGCACAGGAGCCCGACGCCACCGGCGCCGTGTTGAAACATGATACCTCTATCACGCAGATCGTTACCGCCCCCGGCGTACAACAATCCGGTGAAGCGGGCGCCGTCGCTCCTGACGACGCCAATTTTAAAGGCTTTTTCTACTCCAAACGCCCGGAAATCAATTCCGCACAGTTTGTCGGCAACTGCAACGCCGAGGTATCAGATGGCAGCAGCGAAGGCGCTTCGCTGGTATCGCTGTTTCTGTTCTGTTTTCTTGGCGGACTCATTGCGCTGCTCACCCCCTGCGTGTTCCCGATGATCCCGATGACGGTCAGTTTCTTTGTGAAACGTTCGAAAGACCGCAAAACGGGCCTCCGCAACGCGTTCATTTATGCAGCCAGTATTGTGCTGATTTTCGTAGCGCTGGGTTCGGCGGTCACCGCTGCGCTCGGGCCTACCGCCCTCAACGACATGAGCACCAATAAATACTTCAACCTGGTGGTGTTCGCGCTGCTGGTGGTGTTCGCGTTTTCTTTTTTCGGTTTTTATGAAATTACGCTGCCCTCTTCCTGGGTAAATAAAAGTGATAAAATGGCCGACCGCGGCGGCCTGGTCGGTACGTTCTTTATGGCGTTCACGCTGGTGCTCGTGTCGTTTTCCTGCACGGGTCCGATTGTGGGCACCCTGCTGGTGGAAGCGGCGCGCAGCAATGCAGGCGCCTCGCTGTTTGGATTTATACCTATGAAACCGGCCATTGGCATGTTCGGATTCGGACTGGGGCTGGCATTGCCGTTCGGACTGTTCGCCATGTTTCCGGGCTGGCTCAATTCGCTGCCGAAATCGGGCGGCTGGATGGACAACATCAAAATCACCCTGGGCCTGGTCGAACTGGCGCTGGCACTCAAATTCCTCAGCACTGCCGACATGGTGGAACAATGGGGATTGCTGCGTTTTGAAACGTTCCTGGCGCTGTGGGTTATCATCGCCCTGGCACTGGCCGTTTACCAGTTCGGGCTCATTCCGTGGAAAGGCAACAGCGGACGGCCCGGCCCGGCCCGGCTGGCTGTCGGTATTACATCCCTTGTATTTGCGGCCTATGTGGGCTGGGGTTTGCTGAATTACCAGTCGCTCTCGCTGTTGAGCGGCCTCGCACCGCCGGTTCATTACAGTTATAAGTTTGCCAACGACAAACAGGAAAAACACCACGATGGTCCGGGCTGCCCACAGGGGCTGGATTGCTACCACGATTTCGACGAGGCGCTGGCCGAAGCAAAACGCCAGAACAAACCCGTTTTTGTCGACTTCACCGGCCACGGCTGCGTGAACTGCCGTAAAATGGAGGAAAACGTATGGCCGTTACCCGGCATCATCGACCGCCTGCGCAACGACTATATCGTCGTTTCCCTGTACGTGGATGAAAAAGTGCGCCTGTTCCCGGGCAACGATTTCGCTTACCTGCTCGACCCCAAAACCGGCGAAAAACTCCGCACCGTGGGCAGTAAATGGAGCGCTTTCCAGGTGAATAACTTCGACGTGAGCGCCCAGCCGTACTACGTGCTGATGCACAACGACGGTAAAACCCTGCTGAACAAACCGACCGATTACCGCAACGGCCACGACCCGAAAGCGTACAAGGCGTTTCTGGATTGCGGGTATGAGGCGTTTCAGCGGCTGGAAGCGCAGCAGAAAAAAGAACTGATCGGATCTCGGTAAAAATTTGAACCAGGATTTGCCGGATTAAAAAGAGGATTGGAAGGATGTATCCAGACCATAAGGTCGGGAATCCTTCCAATCCTTTTTTTAATCCGGCAAATCCTGGTGCAACCCTGTTCGCATTTTCGCATTATTCGATAAATTGTTATTCGTTTCAAGTACAACTCGCGAAAATCCCGGGGCCGGCACGTTCTTTCTTTGCAGGTAGTAATTTGCCCGAAAGGGGCAGATTCAGGCCACTTCATTCACCTGTAAACGAGAACCTTCCATGCGAACAACAATTATTGCCCTTACCCTGATGTGCGCAGCCTGTGCCTTGCAGGCACAAACTATTCCATCGCCCCGACAGCGTAACAAGGCTGTTTACTTGCAGGCCATGATACTTGCATCTACTTCCGACAAACTGGACAAAACCGGGCTCCCTGCGCTCAGTTATGAACAAACTTTTTTGTCTCTGCCCACCAGACGTATCCGGCTCGCGGCAGCAGCCGGTTTCACGCCTCCTTTGAGCGACGACTTTAAATTCGCCTTCCACCTCGGCCCGAAACTGTATCTGGGAGGACCGGTAAAATGGTTTACTGTAGATATTCAATATTGGGGTGTATTCGAGAAGGGCTACTATTACTCTTCGGCCGGCACAACACGACCTACTTCTTTCAATAAATACACTTATCTGGGGCTGGGATATTGTTTTACAGGTAAAAAAGGGTTTTTCTTCAACCCCGAATTCCTTTTGGCAGGCTACGTACCCGATAAATCGCATCTTAATTTCGGAGAAAGCGACCGCGGCAGTTTTTATCCGGGTGTAAACCTGAATATTGGTTTTTGCTTTTAAAATACGTTGAGGTTTTGCTGACTTCCCCTCAACAGCAAAATCTCAACATACTAAACTGCAGTCCGGTAAATTCTGCGGGGTAATCATACTTTTGTGATAAATTGCCAGCATGACAAAGATATTTTATCCCGTTTTTTTGCTCCTTTTACTCAGCGCTTTCAGCACGGAGCCGGCCGGTTTTCAGGAGCCGAAAAAAGGAAGCCTGTGGCTCACCACCGGCGACGGCGCCATTCGGCTCCGGCAAATGGAATCTGTGGAGTTTAAAAAACGCGGCGATTCCAAACTGCCCGTCATCGAAATAGATGCAACGAAGGAATACCAGAAAATACTCGGTTTTGGCGCCACCATGACGGGTTCGTCGGCCTACATTCTGGATCACCACCTCAACGACCAGCACAGGAAAGAAGTGATGGATTCGTTGTTCAGCCGCGAGCACGGCATCGGGCTTTCGTACCTGCGCATGACCATCGGCGCCAGCGATTTTTCTACCCACACGTTTTCGTACAATGATCCGCCGGAAGGCATGACGGATACGAAACTCAAGTATTTTTCCATCGACCCCGACCGGCAACGCCTGATTCCGCGCCTGAAAGAAGCGATGAAGATCAATCCCGACATCGAAATCATGGGGAGCCCCTGGAGCGCGCCGGCAGCCTGGAAAACGACGGGCAGCATGATCGGCGGCAAACTGAAGTCCAACGTGCAGCCTGCCTTTGCCAATTACTTCGTTCAATACATCAACAACTTTGCTGCCGCGGGTGTAAAAATTTCCGCTATCACCATCCAGAACGAGCCGGAATTCGAACCTAAAGGCTACCCGGGCATGCTAATGACGGCCGAAGAACAACGCGATTTTATCAAAACCTTTCTCGGCCCGAGATTTCAGGAGCACGAAATCAAGACCAAAATCGTCGTGTACGATCACAACTGGGATCATCCGAATTACCCCATCACCATCCTCGACGACTCGATTGCGCGGAAATACGTCGACGGCTCGGCTTTTCATTGCTATGGCGGCGACGTAGCCAACCAAAGTAAGGTACACGATGCTTACCCCGACAAGAATATCTACTTCACCGAGTGTTCGAGTGGCGGCTGGAGCGGCCCCTGGCGCGACGACCTGATGTGGAAGTTCAAAAACCTGTTTATCGGTAACCTGCGCAACTGGGCCACCTGCGTCCTGCTCTGGAACCTCGCGCTCGACGAAAACGGCGGCCCCACCAACGGCGGATGTATGGATTGCCGGGGCGTGGTGACGGTGCGTTCCGACGGCACCTATGAACCGACCATCGACTATTATTCGCTCGGACACCTCAGCCGCTTCGTACGAAAAGGCGCCGTGCGCATCGCATCGACCGATCTTTCCGCTCAAAATCTCGACAATGTAGCGTTCAAAAACCCCGACGGCTCGAAAGTGCTGGTAGTGATGAACAACCAGGCCGGCGCCCGGAAAGTGAACGTAAAAGGCGCTGAAGGGGTGGCGACGCTGGATATCCCGGCCTATTCGGTGGTTAGTTTTGTTTGGTAGGTTTGGATTACATGATTTCCGATTACATGATTTCCGATATCCGATTCAGGATTGTACGAAAGGTTTGTTCGGCTATGCCCCTTGTAGAGGGATGGGAACGCGGATTGAGCGGATTTTTGCGGATTAAAACGGATTTTTAGTGGCCTTGCGGCCACTTCTTCTTGATTTTTGCGGATTAAAACGCCTCCGGCGGGTGGATATGCGAGGCATTCGCATGAAAATGATGCAATGGATCAATGTTGATTTCTGCTTACTTTATAAAGGATCGATTGGATCTACGTCCCGCCGAAGGCGGGGTTGTATCCGAAAAAATCAAGAAGAAGTGGCCACAAGGCCACTAAAAAAATCCGTTTTAATCCGCAAAAATCCGCTCAATCCGCGTTCCCATCCCTCTACGAGGGGCGTAGCCGAACAAATCCTTCGTACAATCCTGAATCATCAATCGGAAATCCAATCGGAAATCCAATCGGAAATCATAAATCTTAACCTAGGTTATTGGAACCTCCCACCCCGCCCCCCGATCTTTGTGTCAAAATCCGAATCATTATGGAACGCAAAGATTTTCTGAAAAAAGGCTTGATGGGTACCGGCATGTTCGCCGCTTCCGCCGCTTTGGGCAATGTTGTGAAAAACGACATCGACGAACTGAAACCGCTGGAAATCCTGGGCTTCAACCACCTTCCCACTACAAATTCAAACATCATGTCAAGTACCGTCTTGCATAAAGCCGACACGCGCGGCGCGGCCAACCACGGGTGGCTGCAAAGTTTCCACACCTTCAGTTTTGCCAATTATTACAATCCCGAACGCATGCACTTCGGCGTGCTTCGTGTGCTCAACGACGACACCGTGCAGGGCGGTATGGGTTTTGGCAAACACCCGCACGACAACATGGAGATTATCTCCATCCCGCTGGAAGGCGACCTGGAACACAAGGACAGCATGGGAAATACCACCGTTATCCGCAACGGCGACGTGCAAGTGATGAGCGCCGGCACGGGTATTACCCACAGCGAATACAATAAAAACACCGAACAAGCGGTCAAATTCCTGCAAATCTGGGTGTTCCCGAACAAACGTGGCGTAACACCCCGATACGACCAGATCACGTTGAAACCGGAAGACCGCAAAAATAAATTGCAGCAAATCCTGTCGCCCAACCCCGACGATGCCGGCGTATGGATTCACCAGAATGCGTGGTTCCACCTCGGCGATTTCGATAAAGGTGTCAGCGCCGACTATGCCATCAAGGCTAAAGACAACGGCGTGTACGTGTTCGTGCTGAGCGGCGACATCACCGTGAATGGCCAGCAACTCAACCGCCGCGACGGGCTGGGCATCTGGGATACTGACAGCCTGCACATCGAAGCGAACAGCCAGGCGGAGTTTCTGCTGATGGAAGTGCCGATGAATGTGTAGGGTTATTTGTTATAGGTTATTAGTTATTGGTGCTTTTCAGGCTGGAATCGGGAATAGGGGCAATCAATGGTCCCCTTAATCAGATTTCCAGCCTGAAAAACCCTAATAACCAATAACCAATAACCAACTAAAACCGCGCAACCTCCTCCGGATTCACCAACTTAAAACTACTCCGCTTCCCGTCCCGGTAAAAATGCACCAGGTTGGTTTGTTCCGGCAAAAAATCGTACAACAAACGATCGTGCACCTCCGCAGTGCTATCGCCAGGGAAAGAGGTCGCTTCGAGGTAACACCAGGTGGCCTCTTCTTCTGTTTCGTAGCCCACCAGCCGGAAAGAAACCGGTTTGTTGCCGATGCGCACCTGTAGGCGTTCGGCGATATATTTCTGTAAAAACGTGTTGTGCTGCGCGTCCTGTTTTTCCAGATCCCCTTTATACTGGTACAATTTATACAGTGCTTCCTGCAAGTCGTCGGTAAACATCCGGCAACTCACGTTCAACGTTTGCGCCTTCGCATCCGACCTGATTTCGGTGACGCTGATGTAAAACGGGTGCGTACTTTTAGATGAACTGCCCAAAACGATCATTAAAAAAAATGGGGCAGTGTAGCGGAAACATCGAAAAAGGTGGTGTATTTGCATGGTATCGGGACCGGGAAAATGTTGATGAGGGTTGATGAGGGTTGATATTTAACGGCTCGATAAAGAAATGATTGTCAATTATTTGAGCGGCTGAATATCAACCCTCATCAACCCTCATCACCTTATCAACACCACCAAAAATAAGCATCCGTGAGCGATTTTTACCTTTGGTTCTCCACCGGGCTGGAGCACATAGCCGACTGGAAAGGCTACGACCACATCCTCTTCCTGCTGGCATTATGCGGCGTTTACCGGCTGGCCGAATGGCGGCAACTGCTGGTGCTGATCACGTCGTTTACCGTGGGGCACAGCCTGACGCTGGCGTTGAGTGTGCTCGATATCGTGCAGGTAAATACAAAATGGATCGAGTTTTTGATACCGGTCACCATCGCACTTACCTGCGTCATGAACCTGGCCGACCTGAAAAAAACGAAACGCGCCCATGCGGGATTGCGGTACAGCACCGCCCTTTTTTTCGGGCTGATCCACGGCCTGGGCTTCTCCTTTTTGTTAAAATCCCTGCTTGGAAAGGAAGAAAACCTGGTGCCGCCGTTGTTCGCTTTTAACGTCGGGCTGGAGGCCGGGCAATTGCTGATTGTGGCCGTTGTACTGTTATTGTCCGTTTTTGCGACCGCCTTCATCCATATTCGGGAAACGGATAAAAACTTCTTCGTTTCTTCGGCAGTGTTTGGCATCGCCTGCATGCTGATGCTCGAACGTTTCCCTTTTTTGAAAGATTAATTGAACTACAAATGCGTACCGCCTCCCTCCTGCTTGTGTTGTTTTGCGCCGTTACCACTTTTGCGCAAAACATTCAGAACAACCCAACCTCCAACCACGGTAATAAATTCGAACAGCTCGGCACCATCCTGCCCGATGCCAACAGCTACCGCACCGGCTCGGGTGCGCCCGGCCGCGAATACTGGCAACAGCGCGCTGATTATAAGATAGATGCCCGCCTCGATGAAAAAGACCTGCGCCTCCGTGGGCAGGAAGAAGTCACGTATTTCAACAATTCGCCTGACGAACTCACCTACCTGTGGATGCAACTCGATGAAAACGAGCACCGCGCTACCGGCGAAAACAACAATTTTAATGAAAGTCCGCTGGAAACGCCCCTCACCGACGGACAACTGGACCGGCTGGATTTTCGCAACCGCCTGTCCGAATTCGGCGTCGACATCGAAAGCGTCACCGACCATGCGGGTGCTCCGTTGGCTTACACCGTCAACGAGACCATGATGCGCATCGACCTGCCCAAACCCCTTGGCGCCGGACAGAAATACGTGTTCAAAGTGAAGTGGAATTACAAAATCGTGCCCCGCCTGAAAGTAGGCGGCCGCGGCGGCTACGAACTCTTCGAAGGCGATGGCAACTGCGTATTTACCATTTCACAATGGTACCCGCGCATGTGTGTGTACAGCGACTACCAGGGCTGGAACAACAAACAATTCACTGGCAGGGGGGAGTTCGCGCTGGTTTTTGGCAATTATTCCGTGAATATGCAGGTTCCGGCCGATCATGTGATTGCATCCACCGGCACCTGCGAAAACCTCGACCAGGTGCTTACGCCCGCACAACTAAGCCGCTGGAAAAAAGCCGGAAAATCCGATACGCCGGTGGAAGTCGTTACCCTGGAAGAGGCCAAAGCCCGTGAAAAAAATCCGGAACGCAACCGCTACGTTACCTGGAAATTCAAGGCTGAAAACGTGCGCGATTTTGCCTGGGGCAGTTCCCGGAAATTCGTTTGGGATGCCATGTCGCAACCCGTCGAGGGCAAAAACGTCATGTGCATGAGTTATTACCCCAAAGAAGCCTATGCCCTGTACAGCAAATATTCCACGAAGGTGGTGGCGCATACGCTGCGCGTGTATTCCAAACACACGATCGCCTATCCGTATCCGGTGGCCATCAGCGTGGAAGCCAGCAGCGGCATGGAATACCCGATGATCGCGTTCAACTACGGCCGCACCGAGTCCGACGGCACCTACAGCGCTCGCACCAAACACGGTATGATCTCGGTGGTGATTCATGAGGTAGGGCACAACTTTTTCCCGATGATTATCAACAGCGACGAACGCCAGTGGTCGTGGATGGATGAAGGGCTGAACACGTTCGTGCAGTTTCTGGCAGAACAGGAATTCGACAATAATTACCCTTCGTCGCGCGGACCGGCGCACAAAATCGTCGACTATATGAGCATGCCGGCCAGCCAACTGGAACCGATCATGACCAACAGCGAGAACATCGCTCAGTTTGGCAGCAATGCCTACGCCAAACCCGCTACCGCGCTGAATATCCTGCGCGAAACGGTGATGGGGCGCCCCTTGTTCGACTATGCATTCAAGGAATATGCCCGGCGCTGGGCCTTCAAACATCCCGCGCCCGCCGATTTTTTCCGCACCATGGAAGACGCATCCGGGGTAGACCTCGACTGGTTCTGGCGCGGCTGGTTTTACGATATTCAACCCGTGGATATTTCGCTCGACAGCGTTCGTGCATTTACGGTTGGCGGCGAAGGCGCCGTCGAACTGGTGGCGCCCGTTTCCATCGATCCGCAGGAAGAACGCCCGGAGCGCACAGCGGTCACCGATGCCCTCTACCAGATGCGTAACCGGCAGAGCGGCATGCGTTTTCTGGTCGATCAGGATACGACCCTCCGCGATTTTTACTATTACTATAAACCTGAAAAAAAGGCTTCTTCTGTTACCACATCCGCCAGGGCAAACCGTCGGGGCGGACCCGGTCTGGACAAAGTTCCGGAAGCCGATCTGAAAAAGTACGCCGGCAATTTTTATTACGAACTGACTTTGAGTAACAAGGGTGGACTCGTGATGCCTGTCATCATTCAATGGAATTACACGGACGGAAGCAGTGAAACGGAGTATATCCATGCCTACATCTGGCGTAAAAACGAGGCGCAAATCAAAAAGACCTTCCTTAAAACCAAGGAGGTCGCCTCTATCCTCATCGATCCCTTCCAGGAAACGGCCGACATAGACGAAACCAATCAGTCGTGGCCTACCTTGGCACACCCCAGCCGTTTCGAATTGTATAAATCAAGAAATACGTCCCGCGGCTCGAATAATCAGGGCAGCCCGATGCAGAAAGCGTTGCAACCGAAAAATTGAATGATGAATGATGAATGATGAATGATGAATGATGAATGATGAATATTGGGCATTCGTGGTTCCGGCTGTAAATCAGAACATATCAAAATAGTTTTCCCTTACAGCGATGCTATTTATAAGTGGAAACGCTGAATATTCATCATTCATCATTCATCATTCATCATTCATCATTCAAACCTGTTCCAGCATCATTTTCCGTTGCCACGCCATATCCCCTTTTTTAACAAAAGTAATCGGCACAAACTCGTCGGTAGGGGAGCCGATGTAGTACAGCGTCCAGTCATCGTCGTAACGGGAAAGCATCTGGCGGATACACTCCGCGCGGTCGATCTGCGGGTAGGCGCAATCTTCCCAGAAAAGAAGTTCCACACGGTAGTGGAGTTGTTGTTTCAGGCCATTGATGGTGACTTCGATCTCGATATCCTGTTTGCCTGGCAGGGACGGGATGGGTACTGCGATGTATGCCATAGGAAAGTTGGTAGATGGTGAATAAATATGTCGGAGAGTCGGTAGAGAGGAGCCCAAAAACACTCCGCGATCTCTGTGCCATCTTTGCAAGTGATTAAAAATCAACATTTTGTGAATGTAAATTTGAGCCTTTAAAGTGCGAATCCGAACAGGTTTGTACGGAATTGAACGACGGTAATACTTTTCGTTCTGCATTTTTCCATGCAATCAGAACGGCTTTTGGCTGTCTTTTGCTTTTATTTGCAGGCAATGCCGGTATTTATCCACCTTGGTCGCTCCAAACAACCGGATGGATGTACCCGGTTTCAACACTTTTGCATATTACCCCGATTCCTGAGTGATTTTCAAAATGCCCACACGCCTGATCGTCCCTTTGCTCTTCGTTCTAGGACTGCTGTACACAGTCTCGCTACCGGCGCAATCCGTGGCCGAAATGGAACGGCAACTGGAGCAGACGCCGGCGCCCGAGCAGCAGTGGGAATTATCGTACCGGATTTCCAGAAACCTGCTGGCAACCGATCTGTCGCGGGCAGCCGGATACGCAGACCGCTCGCTTCAACTGGCTCTTACCCTGAAAGATAAAAAACGCGAGGCCGAATCGGCCTGGATCCGTGCCGATATCGCCGAACGGCAGGCCCAAACGCCGCGCGCGCTTGGGCTTTACCACCAGGCATACGATGCGGCCGTCGCTGCCATGCTGCCCGATTTACCGGTACAGGCTGCGGACAAATTGCAAACAGTCTACGCACGACAGCAGAATTTTAAAGAGGCATATGAATGGAGCCGGCAGCGCACCGCACTGTTGCAGGAAAAATCCAGGCTTTTTGCGGAAGAACAACGCCGGAAATACGAAGAAACCCAGGTTGTACTGGCTGAACAGGAGAATAGAGAAAACCGTATCATCCTCCTCCTTTCGGCATTACTGGGCCTTATTCTGGCTATTGTGTATTATTTCCGCCAGCGGTCCAACCGCCGCATTCGGGGAGAAATGGCTGAAAAAAATGCCATGATCGAGGAAAAACGCCGCCGCAGCGAACAACTGCTGCTCAATATCCTGCCGCCTGCCGTGGCTGCCGAACTGACGGTGCGCAACAAGGTAGCCGCCCGCCGCTACGAACATGCCACAGTCATGTTCATCGATTTCGTCGGGTTCACCAAAATTGCGGAAACCTTGCAACCGGAAGAACTACTGGCTGAACTGGACTACTGTTTTTCCCGCTTCGACGATTTGATCGGGCGCAACCGCATCGAAAAAATCAAAACGGTGGGCGATGCATATATCTGTGCCAGCGGACTTTCCGACCGCAACGAGCGCCCGACGGATATGATCAAAGTAGCGCTGCAAATCCAGGATTTTCTGAAAAAACTTCGTGAAAAACGCATAAACGAAGGCAAACCATCCTTCGAAGCCCGTATCGGTATTCACTTCGGCCCGGTAGTCGCCGGCGTGGTAGGCACTAAAAAATTCGCTTACGACATCTGGGGTGATACCGTCAACACCGCCGCCCGCCTCGAAGAAGCCTGTGATCCCGGCCGTATCAACGTAAGCGGCGCCGCCCGCGAGATGGCGCTGCATGAATTCAAGTGGGAATTCCGCGGAAAAATTTCAGCGAAAAACAAGGCGGAAATGGACATGTACTATTGTCTTGGTGTTTAGGGTATCGTGTGTAGTGTTTGGGGCGCTTTGCCCTTGGCTGCATTACCAGGCCAAGGGCAAAGCGCCCCAAACACTATACACCAAACACTAAACACCAACAGCAAAGCGCCCCAAATACCAAACACTACACACTAAACACCAAACCCTACACCCCAAACACCTCCATGCGGTATCCGATGCCATGCACAGCAGTGATCTTCACCGTTGGATCGTCGCGCAGTAATTTCCGCAGCCGCGACACAAATACGTCCACACTTCTTCCTACCAAAATCCCTTCATCGGCCCAGACGGACTGGAGAATGAAGTCGCGTTCCAGCAACTGATTGGGTTTGGTAGCGAACAGGTGCAATAATTTGGCTTCGCGGTAAGTGAGTTTGTGTTGCTGG
>JAKQJD010000126.1 GCA_029561355.1 Bacteroidota bacterium
GTGTAAGTACCTGCGTTCAGGTTGATCAGGTCTTCGCTCAGCGCGCCGGAAGGGCTCCACTGAAAGGAGTAGTTGGGTGTACCGCCGGTTACCGTCAGGTCGATAGAACCTTGTTGTGCACCGTTTTGCGGGGTAATATTCGTGTCGAGGCTAAGTGGCGTCGGTTCGGTTACGATAATCGGGCTAAACGTAGCGGAGCAGCTGTTTACGTCCCTTACGATGGGTGTGTAGGTGCCGCCGGCCAGTGCGCTGATGGCTTCACCGGACAGCGAACTGCCGTTCCAGAAAACCGTGTACGGGCCGCCGTTGCCGCCGGAAGGGTGAATCACGATGCCGCCGTTGCCAGTGCCTGCGCAGGATACGCCGATCACGTCGACCTGGCCGATCGAGATAGCCGCAGGACCTGTGATGGTGATGGGCTGGGAAGTGGCAGAGCAAGCGCCCTGGTCAGTTACCGTTGCCGTGTACGTGCCGGCTGACAGTCCGCAAGGGTTGGCACCGCCCGGAATACTGGGGCTCCAGGTGATGGTAGGTGTGCCGGTACCGCCGGTGATGTTCAGGGTGATGCAGGCGTCATTGCCGCCTGGGCAACTCACGTTGGTATTCGTGGAACTGACCGACAGGCCGGAAGCAGGGCCGGTGATCGAAATCGGGCCGAGCGTAGCAGTACAACCGGCATTATCCGTTACCGTCAGGTTGTAGGAACCTACGGGAATATTAGTCAGGTTTTTACTGGAGGAAAAAGAAGAACCGTCTTTTTGCCATGCGTAAGAATAAATAGGCGTACCACCGGCAACATTGATCATGATAGCGCCTGTAGAAGCGCCGAAGCAGGAAACATTGGTAGAGTTTAGCAACGTGGCACTCAGTGCTGCTGCCGGCGACTGTACCGTGATAGCCGGGCTGCTTACAAAAGTACAGCCTTTGGTATCCGTCACTGTTACGGTGTAAGAACCTGCTGCGAGGTTGATGAGGTCTTCCGAAGTGGAAGAGTATCCGCCCGGGCCGGCCCACAGGAACGTGTAAGGGGCTGTGCCGCCCGTTACGCCGATGCTGATGGTACCGTTCGTTTGTCCGAAACATACGTTCTTCACAACCAACTGGTTGGAAGGCAATGCGATCGCATTGGGTTGTGCTACGGTAACCGCCGGTGGCGTAAAGGAACATCCGCTGGCATCCGTGATAACGACGGTATAACTACCTGCTTTCAGGCCGGTAGGGCTTTGTGTGGTCGAAGTGTATGCGCTCGGACCCGACCATGCATAGGTGTAGGGAGCCGTGCCGCCGCTTGGAGTCAGCGTGATAGCGCCGTCCATACCGCCGAAGCAGTTTGCAGGCGTTGCAACAGCAGTAGCGGTGATGGCCGACGGAGCAGTCAGGGTGAACGTAGCCGTTTGGGTAGTACCGCCCGAGAACGACACCGTTACTGTGTATGCACCGGCAGCGATGTTGCTGATATCTTCCGTGGTAGCGGTGTAGCCGCTTGGTCCGGCCCATGCATAGGTATGTGCCGGGCAGTTAGCCGAAACGGTCAGGTTGATCGAACCCGTGTTCACTCCTGCGCAGGCAGGGTTGGTAGCGGTACCGGTAACCGTACAAGGCTGTTCGGCTGTAGTATATACGTGTCCGCTGTTCATAACGCCCGGAATCTCGCCGACCCCTTCTTTAGCAAATGCAGCAGGCAGGCCTGTCACGTTGCCGATGGTAACCGGCGTCGTAGTACCCGTAGGCGCTACTACCTGGAAACAAACGGAGAAAATGGAGGTATTATCAGGCACCGTCACGCCGAAAGGCGCCGTGCTGTCGTCCCAGATAAAACGGATCGTACCGGCAGCGATGGTAGGCGTGGCTACGAAGTTGGGGCCGCTTACGCCTGTTTGAACGCCGAGCGGGTTGGCGCCGGTGTTAATCATCAGAAACTGCAATTTGGTCGGATCGTACGTCATACCGAATTGCATGGCCACGATGTCGGTGAAGTTTTTCACTTTCACGTCGAGGCAGGTTTGCGAGCCGGTCGGTACGGAGTCCTTATCCACCGTAAAGGTCAGGCTGGTGTTTGGCAGCGGCGGAGCCGTGACGAACAACGTATCGGTTACACCGGAAGAAGCGGTCCACACATTCTGGTTGGCAGTATTGTACGCTTCCGCGCTGCCCGAACTGGGTGGAATACCCACGCCGTCGAACGTTACCAGTGAGTTGGTGCCTGCGGCTCCTACGCCTTTGAAGCATACTTCGTATATCTTGTAACCGTTGGCACGGGTTACGCCTTGCAGTGATTCGTCGTCCCAGCCCAGCAGCAGGGTTCCGGCAGGCGTGGCGGGCACGTTGAAGTCGGAAGCCGTCAGGTAGGGCAGGTCGAATGCCTTGGTGTTCTGGTATTGCAGCACTGCCGTATTCCAGTGCATGGCATATTGCGCGGAAATGATGTTCGTCATGTTATTGACGGTCACCGGCATGCAGCGAATGGAATCTTTAGGAATGTAAATCGTATTGGCTACTACCTGAAAGGCAGTAGGGTTCGGGTTGCCGCCGCCGGAACCACCCGTAATGGTGGAACCGCCCGCCTGGTACGACACCGTGATCGGTGCGCCGTTGCGGATCACCTCGATGCTCGGCGCCACGCTGGGCGAAAGATTGACGGTGGTCGCACCTGTTGCCAGTACGGAGAAAGAGATGGTGAAAACCGTCGTTCCATCCGGCACCGTTACGCCGGTCGGATTGACGCCGGGATCGGGAAACCAGGTAAAACGAACCACTCCCTGCGCAGGTATTGCGTTGAAGTTGCCGGCAGACAGATCGGGCAGCGCGAAGCCGTTTACCGATACAAACTGTAGCTTGGTTTGGTCGTACTTGATAGGGAATTGCGCGGAGGCAATGTTGGTGAAGTTCGTTACTTTGAACTGGAGCGTTACGGTGCTACCAACCGAAGAGGTAATAGTGGCAGGAGAAAAACTGGTTATCAGCGCTTGCCCGGACATTTGAAGGGCAATGAATAACAGTCCTGCAACGAGGATGCTTGTAATCGGTCTCATCTTTAACGCGGAAGTGGGATGATGATGAAATAGATGTGAATCAAAACAGGAACAAGGGTCGGACGCACGATCGTTTATCAGTGCGTAGTATCAAGAAATACATGCCTTTTTCACGTAATAGAGAAGAGGCAATTTCCATGCCATGTTGGCCGGATGTGGACGAAAAAAAGTTTTTTTCGAGGATAATTTTTCCGGCTATATCTGTTATAACCGCTTGAATATCAGTACCTTCTTCGTTTTCAAAAAATATCTGTGCCGTATCCGAAAAGGGGTTGGGAACGATGCTTACTGCCCATTTTGAATCGTTGGAAATCTCCGAAACGCCGACCGTATAACCGACGGCTGCGAAGCCCTGTGTAAGGTTTACCTGGTCGATTCCGTAGGCTTGTAAATTGCCGTTGACGACCTGATTTACCTCGAAACTGGTCGGCGCGCTCTGCGTAATAGTAATAGGCGTACTGGAATTTATGGCGCCAAGTACCTGAAAACGGACCCGGAAAATCGTGGAGCCGTCCGGTTTGGTCGTACCTGCGGTCAGGTTGTCGCTGACCCAGGCAAAACGAAGTATGCCATTGGTACCTGCCTGCGAACTGTTGAATTCGGCAGCGTCCAGACCCGGAAGGTTGAAATTATCGACGGTGAGAAAACTGAGCACCTGGGGATCCCAGGTGATGACAAACTGCACGCCTGCAATATTGTTGAAACCGGTTACCTGAACGGGGGCGTTCAGCGGGCTGCCAGGCGTTACGTTGTTTACAAAGGGTAAAGAAAACCCTACCTGCGCAGAAAGTGCTCCCGCTGCCGATAACAGTCCAAATACCACTAGGAATACATTGCGACGTACACAAAGATTCATGGAAAACAATTGGATTTCTATTAATAAGATGTCATGAAATTACCTCTGGGAAGAGGACGGGAAACGTTTTACAACGCTCGGGATTAAAAGTGATACTACATACTTTTCAAAAAGCGGGCCAAAAACGAGATCAGCGAAAAAAAGGCTGTTTTTTATACGGATTTGCCTATAAAAAATGAATATTCGATTTTTTTGCCCGCCTTCCAGGCTTCAACTCCTGTACTCGCCTAAGAACATATTGAGGTTTTCATTGCCGGGCTGCAAACGAAAAATTTTATTTCAAGTCTTCGTTAAATTTTTCGCCGGATTGCCCGCATCCGACTGCAAAATTTGCCTTGCCTGAAATAAAATTTTTCCGTTTTCGCCTCAGCATGAAAAACTCAACATGCTCTCTAAACGGCAAGATGCTTTTCAGATTGCAATTTATTCTTATGCGACTTTTGCCACAAAGGCCGCAAAGGTACTTCACCGGGCTCAAAATGAGGCGGTATGGAGCGTTTTTCAAATTTAATTTTTAGCATATATGATTATTGCCAGATGGA
>JAKQJD010000140.1 GCA_029561355.1 Bacteroidota bacterium
TTTTAAGCGGCTTTCAGCCTTCCCAATTGCGAGCGTTCCAGTTTTTCCTGCGCATACGCCCGGTCGACCACAAATTTTTTCTTGGCGTCTTTCGCTCCGGCTTTGATTCCGGTAGGAAGTTCGAACATGGCATCCGTCAGAATGGCTTCGCAAAGCGAGCGCAGACCGCGGGCGCCGAGTTTGTAGTCGAGCGCTTTTTCGGCGATAAACTCGACGGCATCGGGTTCGAGCACCAGTTCGATGCCTTCGTAGGCGAACAGTTTTTCATACTGGCGCAGCAGGGCATTGCGCGGCTCGGTGAGGATGCGGCGCAGCGCCTCGATGTCGAGCGGCTCCAGGTGTACGACGATGGGCAGACGGCCGACCAGTTCGGGAATGAGGCCGAAGTTTTTGACGTCCTGGTGCGTGATGTATTGCAGCAGGTTTTCCTTGTCGACCCGCTCGATCTTTTTGGTGTTGTAACCGATCACCTGGGTATTTACCCGGCGGGCGATAATTTTTTCGATGCCGTCGAATGCGCCGCCGCAGATGAACAGGATGTTCTGGGTATTTACTTTCACCAGTTTCTGTTCGGGGTGCTTGCGGCCGCCCTGGGGAGGCACCTGCACTTCGGCGCCTTCGAGCATTTTCAGCATACCCTGTTGCACGCCTTCGCCGGATACGTCGCGGGTGATGGAGGGGTTGTCCTGCTTGCGGGCAATTTTATCGATCTCGTCGATGTATACGATGCCGCGTTCGGCCGCTTCCACGTCGTAGTCGCATACCTGGAGCAGGCGGGAAAGGATACTTTCCACATCTTCGCCCACGTAACCGGCTTCGGTAAATACCGTTGCGTCGACGATGGTAAACGGCACGTTGAGCAGTTTGGCGATGCTTTTGGCCATCAGGGTTTTGCCGGTACCGGTCTGGCCGACGAACAGAACATTGGATTTTTCAATTTCCACGTCGTCGGTAGCCGTTTTAGCGGCCTGCTGCAGGCGTTTGTAGTGGTTGTAAACGGCTACGGACAATACCTTTTTAGCGGCGTCCTGCCCGATTACGTATTGGTCGAGGAAAGTTTTTAGATCCCGCGGCGGAATCAGGTGGATTGGGCCGCTGTATTTCTGGCTTTTGGGCGAGGAGTCATCGGCCCGGTCGGGATTGACGCCTGCCTTGCGCAGTTCCTGGTCGATGATTTCCTGGGCTTTTTCGGTGCATAATTCGCAAATCTGGCCATCCATTCCGGACACCAGAATCATGACTTCCTGTTCGCTGCGGCCGCAGAACGAGCAGCGATGTTGGGTAGGTTTACCGCGCTTGATCATATCTTGATTTTCGAAAAAGTCGCCTGAAGCGACGAATGAAGGGTTCGGGGTTCGTAAAGAAATGCAAAGGTACGTTATATAAAAAAAACTCCCGTAGAAACGCGCTTGTTTCTACGGGAGATATACGGAAGTGTCTCTGAAAGACGGTTTGTGCG
The DNA here is from genome assembly GCA_029561355.1 of Bacteroidota bacterium. Lineage (GTDB taxonomy): Bacteria > Bacteroidota > Bacteroidia > Chitinophagales > Saprospiraceae > M3007. The sequence goes on from JAKQJD010000140.1 coordinate 1,460, forward strand.
CTGTTGAGCCAACTTTTACTCAACCAACTGCGCATCAGTGACTTCGCACGGACGACTTCGCACTACCTTCTAGTCTTTTTTGTCTTTTTTCGGATTCGTGCGATCCAGCACTTCATCTACCAGGCCGTAAGCCGTGGCTTCCGCAGCGCTCATCCAGTTATCGCGGTCGCAGTCTTCCTCGATCCGCTCGTATGGCTGTCCGGTGTGGTGCGTCAGGATGTCGTACAGTGATTTCTGCATTTTCTTGATCAGTTTGTACGAGATCTCGATATCGGAAACCTGGCCCTGTGCGCCGCCCATCGGCTGGTGAATCATTACATGGCTGTGGAACAGCGCACTGCGTTTGCCTTTTGCACCGGCAGCCAGCAATACGGCGCCCATGGAAGCCGCGAGGCCTGTGCAAATGGTAGCCACATCCGGCGAAACGTACTGCATGGTATCGTAAATACCCAGGCCGTCGATCACCGAGCCACCCGGGCTGTTGATAAACAACTGCACGTCGCGTTTTGGGTCCGTGCTTTCCAGGAACAGCAATTGCGCCTGGATTACATTGGACACGTATTCCGTTACCGGCACGCCCATGAAAATAATACGGTCCATCATCAGTCGGCTGAATACGTCGAATGGCTGGATGTTCATCAGGCGTTCTTCAATGACATAGGGCGTGAAGCCCTGGATATTCGGAGTAGTCACGTCCATGTACTTCTGGAGGTGCATACTGCTCATGCCGTGGTGCTTGACGGCATACTTCTGAAATTCATTTTTGTCGAACATAATATTGTGCAATTTTGAGGCAAGTGTAACAACTTTTGAAACGTCCTGTTGCAGACGTGAAAAATGGAACCGGGTTCAGGGACGTTGGGTGCGATTTCGGCGATGAACAACCGTTTTTGCCGGATGAATGTTTTTGGAGGTTTTTCAGGCACCTTTTCACGCCTGATAACCTAACTCAAACAGTTTTAACCCGCTATAGTTGCCGCCGTACCAAACAGCAAACCCTTGGGAGCCAGCGAAATCAGGATGATCAACAATGCAATACCGGTATAGGTGGCCACTTTGCGGTGTTTGTTGTTATCGCCCACTGCTTTTTTGGACAGAGTACGGCCCATTTGGATGAGTACGACCGCAATCAGCATGGCTGCCATGTGTTCCACTGCAAAGTAACGCAGGATGGAATCTTTCATCGCAGCGCCCATATCGGCAAATGCCGCCTGGGTGCGCGGGCTCACTACGTACAACAGCAGGCCGAGGAGTAGTTGTAGGTGCGTAAGGCCCAGCATCGCAGCGCCCGCGGCATTGTCGGCTTTACCATAGGATTTTTGACCCAGCCAGCCGGAAACAGAACGGAATAATACAAAAACAATGGTCGCCAGCAAGAGGTAGCGGTTGTAGGAATGCAAGGTGTTGAGTATCGGATACATAAGTTTGTAAATAGTTGAGAATGAACAAAGGTAAGTGAAGTGCGAAGTCGGCAGTGCGAAGTGCGAAGTTTTTTTAGGCTTCGCACTTCGCACTGCCGACTTCGAACTAATTATTTCTCTACTTGTTTATAAAAGTCTCTAACTTCGTGCAGCGAAAAATCGCTCTACCATTGATCTATTCCAATTCAACAGATAAGCACTATGCCTGAAGCATATATTGTCAAAGGTTTTCGATCGGCAGTCGGTAAAGCCGGCCGCGGCAGTTTTAAAGGATATCGCTCAGACGATCTGGCGGTCGACGTGATACATTACCTGCTGGCTCAGACGCCCGAACTCGATCCAAAAATGGTCGACGACCTCATTGTAGGTTGCGCCAATCCGGAAGGTGAACAAGGTCTTCAGATCGGCCGCCTCATCGCCGTACGTGCACTCGGCAAAGACGTGCCCGGCATGACCGTCAACCGCTACTGTGCTTCCGGTCTCGAAACCATCAGCATCGCCGTTGCCAAAATCCGCGCCGGTATGGGCGAATGTTACATCGCCGGCGGCGCCGAAAGCATGTCGTCGATCCCGATGACGGGCTACAAACTGGCGCCCAACTACAATATCGCTTCCAATACGCCCGATTATCTGGTCGGTATGGGCCTGACGGCTGAAGCCGTTTCGCAGAAATACCACGTCAGCCGCGAAGCAGCCGACGAATTTTCCGTGCGCAGTCACCGCCTTGCCGCCGCCGCTATCGATGCGGGTAAGTTCAAGGACGAGATCGTGCCCATCGACGTCAAGGAAGTATGGGTGGAAAACGATAAACGCAAGGAACGCGATTTCACCGTCACGGTGGACGAAGGTGTTCGCCGCGAGACGACCCTCGAAGGTCTGGGTAAACTCCGCCCGGCATTCGCCAACGGCGGCGTAGTGACGGCCGGCAATTCCTCCCAAACTTCCGATGGAGCCGCATTTGTGCTCGTTATGTCGGAAAATATGATGAAAGCCCTCGGCCTCGAACCTGTTGCGCGCCTCGTTTCCTGTGCCGTAGCCGGTGTGGAACCGTTGTACATGGGTATCGGCCCCTGCGCCGCCATCCCGAAGGCTCTGAAACAGGCCGGTATGTCGCTGAATCAGGTGGAAGCCATCGAACTCAACGAAGCCTTCGGCGCCCAGGCGCTGGCCGTTATCAAAGAAGCGGGCCTCAATCCGGATATCGTCAACGTCAACGGCGGCGCTATCGCACTCGGCCACCCGCTGGGTTGCACTGGAGCCAAATTATCGGTCCAAATCCTCAATGAAATGCGCCGCAGCAACCAGACATACGGTATGGTAACAGCCTGCGTCGGCGGCGGCCAGGGTATCGCGGGCATCTACGAGAGACTCAATTAAGTGCGAAGTTGTCAGTGCGAAGTGCGAAGTCTGGAAACAGTGCGAAGTCGTCAGTGCGAAGTGCGAAGCCTGGGCACCCGAGTGGATGTGGACTTCGCACTTCGCACTGACGACTTCGCACTGTTTCCAGACTTCGCACTGTTTCCAGACTTCGCACTTTAATTTTCTTTACCACAAATGCCGTAGACTTCGCACTTCGGACTGACGACTTCGTACTTTTGTGCGTATATGCGCCACCAATCCCTGTTCAAGATTCGTGAAAATGGTTACTTCGGCTTTATGGACAGCCGGGGTGAAACCGTTATTACACCGCAGTACCTGGAAGTGGGCACTTTTCACAATGGCTTCGCGCCGGTGCAACTCAATGGCCAATGGGTGCCGGTGGATTCGCTGGGTCGCCTCTTACTGAAAAAATTTTACCGTTACATCGGGCCTTTCGAACAAGGTTTGGCCCGCGTGCAGGTGGTGCGCCAGTGGGGCTACCTCGACCAGCGGGGCAATGAAGCTATTCTGCCATTTTTTGAGGCAGCGCATGATTTTTCGGATGGTCTGGCAGCGGTTACTGTCGACGGCCGGGCAGGGTTTATCAACACCGAAGGACAGTTTGTGATAAAACCCGTTTTTTCCGGTACCGGCAGTTTTCAAAACGGTCTGGCGCCTGCTGCCAAAGACGGCAAATGGGGTTTTATTGATAAAAAAGGCACATTTGTCATTGATCCTCAATGGGATATGGCGTTTTCCTTTCAGGGCAACGTAGCGGTTGTAAGCCGCGGAAACCTGTGGGGCCTGGTCGACTGCAATGGCCGGGAATGTGTGCCGCCGCAATTTTCCTTTGTTAAAAACCATGCTTACGGCGAATTTTTCGACGGCATGGCCCTGGCATTCCGCGACGGTAAATACGGCTTCGTCAACCAGCAGGGCGACATCGCCATCGAACCCATGTTCGACCTGGCAGGCGATTATGGCGAAGGGCTGGCCCTTGTGGAGATCAACGGCGCCTACGGTTATATCGATAAAGCCGGTAAACTGGCCATCATGCCAAAATTCGAAGATGCCGGTGTGTTCTCCGACGGACTGGCCCAGGTGCGCATCAATGGCCGCTGGGGTTACATCGATACCGAAGGAAAAATTTCCATCCCGGCCCTGTTTGACGAAGTGGCGCCGTTTGACAACGGTTTGGCACGCGTTGTGTCGGCAGGTAAATGGCAGTATGTCGACCGGTTCGGGGGAATTATTTGGAGGGAACCAGGTTAGTGCGAAGTCTGGAAACAGTGCGAAGTCGTCAGTGCGAAGTGCGAAGTCTGGGCACCCGAGTGCATGTGGACTTCGCACTTCGCACTGACGACTTCGGACTGGTTCCAGACTTCGCACTGCTTCCAGACTGACGACTTCAAACTAATTTGCTTGTCTTTGCGTTATCGTCACGGTTTTGTACGCAGTAGAAACATATAAACACATGAGATTTAAAGCGTTGTTTTTCTTCACGGTAGGTTTTTTGCTGTGCGGCACGGTAGTTAAAGCGCAGGACCCCAACCTGGCAAATCAGTATTTTATGGATGGCGAGTATGAAAAAGCCGCCGCCCTGTACGGGCAATTGTCCGAGCAGGATGAGGATAACGAGTATTTTTTCAACAGGCATATCGAAAGCCTGCTCAACCTGGAAAAATACGAGGAAGGCGAAAAGGTGTTGAAAAAACGGCTGAAAAAATCGCCTGAAGATGTGATGCTCTATGTCGCGTACGGCAATTTTTACGAAAGACAGGAAAAACTGGATGAGGCCAACCTGCAATACGATAAGGCCATCGCCAAAATGTCGGGCGACTACGCCTCGGTGACGCGGCTGGCCCAGACGTTTGTCAATACTTCGAAATTCGACCTCGCGGTTAAAGCCTTCGAGCGCGGTTCCACGCTCATGAAAGATCCCAATCGTTTTGCCTACAACCTCGGCGACCTGTACCAGCGCAAGGGTGAAACCGACAAAATGATTACCTGCTACCTCAATGCCCTGGCTGCCGATCCGGGTAAACTCGCCGCCATACAAACCCGGCTCGCGCGTTTCCTCTCTCCTTCCGACTATACCCAACTGCAAACGCAACTCTACGAGAAAATCCAGAAAGAGGAGAGTCCCGATTTCGTGGAACTGCTGGCCTGGTCGTTCGTGCAGCGCAAGGATTACAAAAGTGCATTCCGGCAGTACAAAGCCCTCGACCAGCGCCTCGGCGAAAACGGTCAGCGCCTCTTCAAACTGGCCGAAGAAGCCGCCGATGCCCGCGATTACGACGTGGCCATTTCCGCTTACGACTACATCGTAACCGAAAAAGGCTCGCTCAACCCCTTCTTTTTCGATTCCAAACAGGCCTCCATGGAGTGCCGCCGCCGGAAAATAACGGAGGGTTATGCCTACACGGCAAATGACCTGCAAATTCTGGAAACGGAATACGAAGGCTTCCTGACGCAGTTCGGGAAAGGCCGTCAGACTTCATCCATCATCATACAACTGGCTGATTTAGAAGCATATTACATCAATAACCTCCCAAAAGCCATCGCCCTGCTCGAAGAAATGAAAGTGATGCCCGGCCTCGAGCGCTACACCCTGGCGCGCACCAAAATCAACCTGGCAGATTTTTACCTGATCAGCGGCGACGTGTGGGAAAGCACATTGCTATTCAGTCAGGTCGACAAGGATTTTAAGGAAGAGCAGATCGGTCAGGAAGCGCGTTTTAAAAACGCCCGGCTGTCTTATTTCAACGGCGATTTCCAGTGGGCGCAGGCGCAATTTGATATTCTGAAGGCCTCTACTTCGAAACTCATTGCCAACGACGCGCTCGACTTGTCGGTGTTCATCATGGACAATCTCAACCTCGATACCACGTCGGCGGCCATTTCGCTGTATTCCGGCGCCGAAATGCTGGTGTTTCAGAATCGTTTTGAAGACGCTTTTGCAAAACTGGACACGTTGCGCCGCGAATTCCCCGAACACTCCCTTCAGGACGACATCCTGTACCTCGAAGCGCAGATTTATGAAAAGAAACGCGATTACGTGAAAGCCGCCGCCCTTTATCAGGAAATTGTGGACAAATACCCGCAGGAAATTCGTGCCGACAACGCCCTGTTCGCCATGGCTCAACTGTACGAAACGCGATTGAACGATCTGGAAAAAGCGCAAGCATTGTACGAAAAAGTCTTTATTGACTATTCCGGAAGCGTGTTTGCCGTGGACGCCCGCAAACGATACCGCTTCCTGCGCGGCGACAAAATGCAATAATCCAGAATGTCATCTGTGGCGAAATAGCAAGTGATACCTCCGGTATATTCCCGGATGAGGCACGCCTTCGAGGTGTGCCTCATCTGTTTTACCACCCCTCTTCCGCCAATTTTTACCCATTTCGTCAGTTCCCTTCTTCAAATTCCCGGTTCTTCGTTCTTTTGCCCAAAATATCTGCACATGAAATACGTCCTTCGGCTTACGACCTTCCTGCTTTTGCTTTTGCCCGCACAAGCGTTCACCCAAATTTATGCGGATGAAGTGCGCGGTATTTTCCGCGAACTCCGCGATCTCGACGGTACCTGGTTTATGCCGACCGACCGCGGCGACCGCCTGGAATCCTGGGATGTAGTGGACGACAGCACGTACGTAGGCCGTGGCATGCGTATCAAACCGGAAAACGGCGACACCGTAACGCTGGAAACCCTGCGCATGGAATTGCGCGACACGACGATCACCTACTATGCCATCGTACGCGGGCAAAACCAGAACAAACCGGTGCCTTTCAAACTCACTACCGCCGATTACGACGGTTACGTTTTTGAAAATCCGAAACACGACGACCCGCAAAAGATCCGCTACCGCCTGCTCAGCAAACGCGAAATGCAGGTATTTACCGAAGGCAAACG
>JAKQJD010000148.1 GCA_029561355.1 Bacteroidota bacterium
CTATATCGATGTAGTGAATAAAACGAAAAACTTTTTACAAGGCTTTTATTCCGATTTCGGTCTGGAGTTGTTGTCGACCCTCGATTTTATTGCCGGTAATTTATCCACCAACGACGAGCATGCCATCATTGCGCAACTGGAACAATGGAGTAAGCGCAAGAGGACCCTTTTTTCCGACCCGAAATTCATTTCCGTTGCTATGAAACGCCTTGCAGAAAATGCATTGTTGCCTGCTTCCGTTGTTGCCTGAAGGTGTTCCCCTTCTCAATCAGGTTTCCCATCTAAACGTTCCGGCTCTGCCAAGATGCATTTGTGGCCTGTAAAGATACGTTTGGGTGCACCGGCCATATTTTTCCCTTCCCGAAGGTTCCGTTTCGGTCGGATTACGAAGCGTTTGGGTTGTACCACCCAAACACTTCTCAAAACAACCGGAACGGATCGCAAAAAGACCGAAACGATGCGGTAAAAGACCTAAACACTTCTCAAAAAGATGTAAAGGGGAGGGTGGGGAGTGTTTGGTATTGTGGGGTACGTTTGCACGCGGTGTTGAAAAAAACACCACGCGCGGCGCTTCACTAAGACGGGCTGAATGTACTAGCCATCAGTGGAATATCAGTCAATTTATAAACGGGAGCGTTGAATCAAACGTAGAGGAATACCAAATGAAGCAGAATTGTAAGTATTTTTACCACTACAAGATTAACTTATGGCTGACGTTCATTCCGAAAAAGTCCGGAGTTATAACATGTCTCGTATCCGAAGCAAGGATACTACACCTGAGATGTTGGTCAGGAAACATCTTTTTGCGAAAGGTTTTCGTTATAGATTACATGACAAAAAGTTGCCTGGTAAGCCAGATATCGTATTGCCCAAGTACCGGACTGCTATTTTTATTCATGGATGTTTCTGGCATGGTCATGAAGGTTGCCGTTATTTTGTAATACCAAAAACGCGTACAGAATGGTGGTTAAATAAGATTAATAGCAATAAATCCGGTGACAAGATAGCTATGGAAAAACTTCTCGCTGACGGCTGGAAGATTATTACCATATGGGAGTGTGAATTAAAAAAGAAGACTATCGACCAAACCTTGTCAGGCTTGCTGGCAGAACTCACCTCAATTTTGTAGCCGGGTTCGAGACTATAATTGACTGAATCTGAAAAAAACTTGAAACATTAAATTTTTAACTTAATGCCATTCCCAATTATTGATTTATTCGCCGGGCCAGGAGGATTAGCAGAGGGATTCAGTTCATTAACCGATGAGGATGGAGACCGCGTTTTTAAAATTAAACTGTCCATTGAAAAAGACTTCAGTGCCCATCAGACACTGACATTAAGATCCTTTGTCAGGCAGTTTCCGCGAGGAAATCTTCCAGATGAGTATTATCTATTTCTTCAAAAAAGAATATCGCTGTCCGAACTTTATGATTTATATCCACATCAGTCTGGTGAAGCTGCTAATGAAGCCTGGATGGCGACGCTTGGTGTTACAAGTATAGATGAAATTGACTGCCGTATCTCAACAGCCATTGGGAATGATCCATCTTGGGTTCTAATTGGAGGACCACCCTGCCAGGCATATTCAACGGCAGGCCGATCCCGTGTCGGAGGAATAAACGAAAATGATCACCGGGTATACCTTTATAAGGAATACCTGCGTATTATCGCAAGGCATCATCCTGCTGTTTTTGTTATGGAAAATGTTGAAGGTTTATTATCAGCCAGAGTTAATGATGAGAAAGTTTTCAACTGGATGTTACGTGATCTCTGCGACCCGGCAAGTGTTTTCGGTGGTTATAATGCACCAGAATATCAAATATATTCGCTTGTAACAGATAACATCAGAAAGGACTCAGACTATCTTATTCGCGCGGAAAACTATGGCATCCCTCAAAAAAGGCACCGCGTAATTTTGTTAGGTGTAAGAAATGATATCATTGTGAAACCTGACATTCTGCAACCAGTGCCTCAGGTTAGTCTTAGTTCCGTGATTGACATGTTTCCGAAGATTCGCAGTGGTATAAGCAGAAGTTTTTCGCATAGTACCAATGTTATCCATGAAGATGGTACTATCAAAAAGAAAAGGCATTATACAAAAATGGAAGATTCGCTTGAAAACTGGCTTTTGCTAACGAGTACTTTCAGAAACGAAATCTTAAAACGCTTGGGAATGAAAGCAGTAACCATAAATAGCCAGTTCCCCGAAAGCACAGGCTCCGACTATACCCAATTTAATTCGATACTTATTGAAGAGGGCCATCCGATGGCAGAGTGGTACAGTGATTGCTGCCTAAAAGGAATAATTCATCATCATTCACGAAGTCATCTAGTACAAGATCTCAGACGTTATTTATTTGCGGCGTTGTATACAAAGAAAAACAAACGGTTCCCAAAGATGCATGATTACAAATTATTTGATGAGGAGCTTTTACCAGATCATGACAATGTTTCCTCTGGAAAGTTTGCAGACCGTTTTAGGGTACAGTTGCCGGAAGTACCCGCGACAACGGTAACCAGTCATATTAGTAAAGACGGACACTATTTTATCCACTATGATGAAATCCAATGCCGAAGCCTGAGCATACGCGAAGCCGCCCGAATCCAGACTTTTCCTGACAATTATTATTTTTGTGGCAGTCAGACAGACCAGTTTCACCAAGTAGGTAACGCCGTTCCACCCTACCTGGCTTTTAAAATTGCTCAGGTAGTTAACCAGCTTTTTGAAAAAGATGGTGTTCATGACAGGGCTGAAATCCCAGCGCTTGATTATCAATAGTAAATATGGAAAACCAGACAGTTCCCGAGTTGAATTTTGAAAACGCGATACCTTCACCCGAGTTCCTGATCAAATCGATTGCAGAACAGGGTTATTCCCTTGAAACTTCATTAAGTGATCTGATTGACAATTCTATCTCCGCACAGGCAGACAAGGTGGAAATTTTAATAGACACAGAAGACCCTCCGTTCACTCTATTTCTTGCAGATAACGGTCATGGAATGGATGAGGAGACATTAAAAAAATGTATGCAATTCCCCAGCACTTCAATGGAGGGTCTCCGGGAGAAGAAAGACCTCGGCAGGTTTGGGCTGGGTATGAAAACAGCGTCATTTGCACAAACCAGAAGGCTTACTGTGCTGTCACGAAAGAAGGGAACCTCTAAATATTATGGCAGAACCTGGGATGTGGACTATCTTAAAAAAAAGGAGGAATGGCGGATACTAATAAATACTGAAGAGGAAATTGCGTCACTTCTTTCCCATTACCGAGATCTGAGCGAAGGCTATCAGAAGAGGTTTGATGATTTTGAGGCAAACACGATTGTTGTCTGGCATCGACTTTACAAATTTGAAGATTATCTGGAAGGCAAGCAACAAAGCGAATCGCTCAAACATCAGATAACCTCCGTTACCACAGAATATTTATCACTTGTTTTTCATAGGTTCATGGAAAGGCAAGATACTCAATTATCTATCCGTGTAAATAATATCATTGTTACCCCTTTTAACCCTTTCCCGACCGTACAGACAGATCTCAGATTAATTGAAACTAAGCAAAAGGTTTTTAAAGATGATATAATAACACTTGAAGGATTTGTATTGCCTGTAAGAAGTATTGAAGAAAGCAAAGAAGAAAATAATATTTGGACACTAAAAGGCCGTGGGTTAATGGATATGGAGGGGCTTTACATCTACCGTTCAGATCGAATAATTTCCTTTGGCAGTTGGAATGGAATTATCCGCAAGTCGCCCCGGCTTCAGTTGGCGCGCTTAAAAATTGAAGTTGGGAACAAGGTTGACAATTTACTGCACCTTAATGTAGCTAAATCTAATATTGTTATACCCTTTGACCTTAAACAAGGATTTTTGAAATACATATCGGAATTAAAATCCGAGGCTGAAAAGGAATATTTTAACAGAGGTATCCGATCCATATCCTCCCGAAAATCAGATCAGATAGCCACATTGTTTGAGCGAAAGGCTTCAAATAAAGGCATGATGCTGGAACTGAATGCTGATTTTCCGCTAATCAAGACAATCCTTGCAGACATGTCAAATAGTCAACAAAAACCATTTTTGATCTTATTGAAAATAATTAACACAAGCATTAATAGGATGCGGCAGGTGCATGAAGACAAATCATTTCTAAATTCCGGATTAACTGATGATACTGCGATCGAAAAGGATTTGCCAGATGTTATTCAAAGCCTGCTAGATGCTGGAACAAGTAAAGAAATTATAAAGGAAGTAATACTTCCAGCACTTGGCTATCGTATGGATACAATTCCTGAACATATCAATCAATTACTAAACTAGATTATGACCAATATTGAACGTGTTGAAATCATTAAAACCCTCATAAAAGAAAAAGTCAAAGAAAGGGAGCATATTTCTCATGTTTTTTTTGACGAACTGATACCTGAATTTCTAACCCTTAAGAATCTTCTTCCAGGCTTTTCTGTGCTTGATGAAGTTACATTTCTCCATTTGTATCGTGTTGCTGTGAAAGAATATCAGTCTGTTTTTCCAATTGAAATAGATCCTTCCATGTCACTGACAAAAAATGGATTTCAAACATGGCTTACTGAGGAACGAAAACAAAATCTCCCTTACGATTACATCAATAGATATTTAACATACCTCGCAAAGCGCGGCAGATCAGAAAAAGTAATCGATGAAATCAAAGATTCCAGTGAAAAAATTCTTTCAAAAATAGGTGATCCGCGTTCTGAGAAACCGTTCTATGTGAAAGGACTTGTAGTTGGAAGCGTACAATCCGGTAAAACGGGTAATTTCAACGCAGTGATTAATAGAGCAATAGACTCTGGATACGCTTTAATTATCATTTTATCGGGCATCATGGAAGATCTGCGTAGCCAGACGCAACTGCGTATTGAAGAAGACGTCATTGGAGAAGGGACGCAGGATGTAACTAAAGATACAAAGGGCGATAAAGGAGTCGGAATGGTAAGGAGATTTGGTGAACAAGGTGACCAAAGTGTGAGGCAGGTGTTTTCCATTACTTCATATAAATCGGACTTCAAAAAATCAGTTAAAGAAACAGATTTTTCACTCAACAACAAAAACATACTTATATGTAAAAAGAATACAGGCGTCTTAAAAAATCTGCTAATTTGGTTGAGCGATTATCTGAACGAAAACAAAGAAAAGCATAACATTCCCTTTTTGATCGTCGACGATGAAGCTGATAATGCTTCCCTCAATAACCTTGGAAAGAAGGGTATTGACTATGCCAGTACAATAAACGGACATATCCGGGCTTTATTAAACCTATTTACAAAAAAGACATACCTGGGATATACAGCAACCCCTTTTGCAAATGTATTGCAGGACAGGAACGGTCCAGGGACTTCATCCTGGATGGTACAATATAAAGTTAATGGAGAACTAATAGCGAAAGACTTCGGCCGGGTGGATAATATATTCCCCGACGATTTTATTGAATTGTTAAGCTCTCCAAGCAATTATATTGGTGCGAAGCAGATATTTGAAACAATCCTTGATGACTCATTGAAAATCCCGCTAGTCGAAATTATTAGCGATGCAAGTCACGAATTTCCGGCCAAGATACTAAAAGATGATGGTTCAGAACGGGCTACAACCCGAAATGACCCTTTTCCAGTCAGGTTGCCAGCGTCGCTCGAAGAAGCAACTCAATGTTTTATCTTAACTATCGCACTTCGTCTCAGCAGGGTCGCTGATATGAGAGATTCTGGTTTAATGAATCCACATCATACCATGCTTGTCCATATTTCCCGTTTTATACCCTGGCAAAATAGGACTAAGGAAATGCTTAAGTTATATGTCGATCAATTAACAACAGATATCAATAACGATCTGCCTAACAACAAAAACCTAATTTACGGTACGCTCGAAAAAACCTGGAACAGGTATTATGCAACCATCGTACAAAACATCAGAAGCTATCTTCCGGAAGGCTATGCTGATGAATTTTTGATGCCTAAGGCATTTGCCGAAATTAGAGCGCACTTAACAGATGCAGTTAAAGGTATAGAAATCAAGGCAGTTAATAGTGAAACTGGTGATAAGCTGCAATATGTAAAAGACAGTTTTGGTAGCGGGAAGAAAATTATTGCAGTTGGTGGAAATAGATTGTCAAGAGGATTTACTCTGGAGGGTTTGACGATTAATTACTTTATAAGGAATACCAATTATTCAGACACCCTGTTGCAGATGGGACGGTGGTTTGGCTACCGTCCGGGTTATCTGGATTGTTGTAAAATATTCACGACACTCGATGCAGTAGAAAAATTTGATTCGACAACACGAACGATTGAGGAACTGGAAGCAGAATTTATCAAAATGAACCGGTTACACAAAACCCCGCAGGATTTTGTTCTCCGCGTTCGCAAGCATGCTGGCACCCTTAAAATCACCAGGCCTTCAATATTGAAAAACACTAAAGTGGTTAACTGGTCATATCAAGATCAGCTGGTACAGTCGACACGGTTTAAGGTCAATGACCCTGAACGGCTGGATGCCGCTTGGTCTGCTTTCAGAGGATTTATCAAAAAATATCAGTCAGCGATTGAATACGATAGTCGGTTTTTTCGGATTGATCTTTCATATAATCAGCTAATCGAATTTTTACAGATGCCAAACACTTTTGAGGATTTTGAAATACCCTCAATTATAAAGTTCATAGAAATATGCGCTGAAAAAAATAAGTTACGCAAATGGACGATTGCTATCAAGGCTAACGGCTATGGAGATGACTTGGAACCGGATCAAACTGGATTACCATCCAAAATTGGTTTATCTATACGCACAGGACCTAAACCAGAAAATACTTATTTCTGGGAACAGTTTAAGACTAAGGGAATATTTTCGGCCTCCGGTAAGTCCGCAAATATTGTTTCATCTGGCTCGGATTTTGATTTACTTCTCAGTGAAGAGCAACGTAAATCTGCCAAGAAAGCATTTCACGAAGAAAGATCCGAATATTATCAAGACAAAGGTATAACCGATTACGCTAAGAAAGCGGTTGAAGTTACGGTGCCTGAGAGAGTGTATCGGGAAATTATGAGTGATGACCATGGATTGCTTGTTGTATATCTCATGGATATGAAATCTGTCTATCGTATAACAGAGAAGGACCAAGAAATGGAGAAACTTTTTAGTGATAACAATCTAAACCCAAACATACCACTGATTGGCTATGCCATTGGTTTTCCTCCTATCTCTCCTGATCCCGGTGGCGAATATGTTCATGGCGACTACGATCTCGATGACGATGTTTCCGATGACGAATGGGATCCCAATTTAGAAACAACCGAAGACTAATACATGATAAATATAGAAGATATCCAGGTTAAATGGCAATCGCTGAATAAAATTGACGGCAAAATAAAATCCTTAATGATCGATGGCAAATGTGTGCCTGATCTGTTTATCGGATTGAATCCGGAGTTTAAGCGTTGTCTGATACTTAAATTGCCTGCAGAATTTATTGCAGATTTCCAGTCCTCCGTTAAACAGAATCTTGCACTTGAACTTTTTCCGGAATCCAAATGGATAGTTTTAACTTTATTGGATGAGCAGTTCAACGATTTGTTCGATGATCTGATCTTTTCTATATATAACAAGATCAGTAACATTGCGGATCCATCTCTATATGTTTCTGATTTTCTTCAAACCTATTATAAATGGAGCGAATTTTTTCAGGACAATAACTCTACACTACTTTCAGATGAGGATATACAGGGGTTGTTTGGTGAGTTACTTGTTTTAAATGAAATGGTTCGGGCAAATTCTGCCACGGAGATTAATAATATCCTTAATAATTGGAAAGGCCCTTACGATGCTAGACACGATTTTATTGGGGACGAAAAAAATATTGAAGTCAAAACAAAGGTAGTGTCATCTATTTACATAAAAATTTCAAGTGAATATCAGTTACAGCCAGATGCAGGGAAAGAACTTGAACTTCACGTAGTCAGCATAATCCAGAATTCTGCAACAGGGTTTACCTTGAAAGATTTGGTGCTGCTTATAAAATCTTACGTAACATCTAAATTAGGTGACTATACAATTATCCTTACAACATTGTCACAAAAGGGACTTACGGCCAGAAATTTGTCAGATTATGATCATCTAAAATTTATGCCTGTCAGTATTCAAGGATTCTATGTAACCAATTCTGCATTTCCGCGGCTTATCCGCTCTGAACTGCCGGACGCTATCAATACCGTAAATTACAAACTTAACTTGACGGAGCTCAAAAATTTTATCATTTTCGAAAATCCACTGCAATGGAAATAGGCGAATATTTAAAATATCGTGTAGAACTGCTAGATGAGGCAAAGGATGATGATGGATATATCTCCGAATCAGCTATTCTTGATACGACAATACCATTTTTGAGCGATGCTAAACTCATTGATTCAGAGGATTATAGTGAGTGTTATTTTTATCTCAAACACGAAAATATTAAGATAAATGGCTACAAAATCAACGAATCCGAAGAACGTCTGCAGATTTTTATAGTAAATGAAGATTCTATCAGACTTGAGGCCGGCGAAGAAGATCTCCTGATTTCTCAAAAAGCATACTATGATAATGTTTTTTCAAAAGCAAATAAATTTATTCAAAAGTCAATCCGTAAACATCTGGACAACGAGATCCAAGATTCCTCTTCGGTCAAACCTTTGATCAATTTTATTTCAACATCATCTCTTGGCCTGACCCAGATTGATGTAATTGAATTTTTTCTTATTTCAGTAACTGCTACGGTTGACCGGCGTGGTACTGAACCCACACCAAAGTTGATAGAGTTTGAAGAGGAAACTATGACTGTAAACGTTCCTCATGGAAACAAGGAAACAAAAAAGAAGGAGATAGTCATATATAAACGCCTGATCGACCTAAACTTCCTATATAATGTACTTATTTCACAAGGGAACAGAGAGGTTCTTGAGGTCAACTTTAAAAAACTTTTCAACGAAGGGATTGATGCAATCAGAGCTGCCAATGAAGAGAATTTTGAATCTTTTCTATGTGTTTTACCTGCAACAATACTGGCAGATCTTTATAAACGGTACAGTACACGCATGCTCGAAAAAAATGTACGGTCATTTCTTCAGTTCAAGGGCGTAAACCAAGGAATTCGCGATACTATTAAAAAGACGCCACAGTATTTCATTGCTTACAACAATGGGCTCACCATAACAGCAATTGGTGCGGAAATTGACAATTCAGGCGATAAAACTGTTATTAATTCTCTCAAGGACTTCCAGATCGTAAATGGTGGCCAAACTACAGCTGCCATATATTTTTCGAAAAAAGATGGTCTTGATGTCAGTAAAATCAAGGTAATGGCTAAGATCAATGTAGCCAAAAATGCCAAAGAAGATGAGCTAAATGAACTGATCAGTAATATCAGCATATACTCAAATGCACAATCCAGAGTCAGTAATGCGGATTTGCGTTCTAAAAATAGTCAGCTAATCAGAATTAAATCTGTTTCAGAAAGTACAATGACCCCGTCCGGTAAAAAATGGTTTTTTGAGCGGTTTAAGGGGGAGTTTAATACGTTGATTAGAAAAAATCAGCATGCAAAGGCCAAAATAAATAATCAGTATCCAAAGGAACGGCGCTTTTCAAAAGAAGATCTCGCTAAATATTATATGTCTTGGGGAGACAGTCCTTATCTTGTTAAAAAGGGTGGGGATAAGATTTTTAGATCATTTATTGAAAAACTATCCCCTGAAGATTCAAAGGGACTCATTATCAACCGCGATTTTTATGAGGAGATAATTGGCAGGATCATATTATTTAAAGAATTAGAAAAGATTTATGGCGCTGGGAAAAACTCAATGGGCCAGTTAAGGTCTGCAGTTGTACCATACACAATTTCAATCTTGTACGCCTATACCAACGGTCAGAAGGCCGGCGATAACTTTGATTTGGTAAAGATATGGCAGCGCGAGGGGCTGGACATGTTTTTAAAAGATGTACTGACATCATTGATGTCTTTGATGAATGATTTGATCAAAAAATATTCAGCAAGTGATGATTATGGAGAATATTCAAAAAGAAAGGATCTATGGGATCACATTCACACATCGAAAGAAATAAAAGTTTTTACTCTTGCCGGGCCATTTCAGAAAGTAATAAAAAATTACTGTATTTCCAAAGAAGAGTTGAAGAAGCGCCAGCAAAAAATAGCTAAAACAAAAAATATTGACTTCAGTAATCTTTACGATAACGCCAAGATTTTTTCTAGGACAGCGGAATATTATAAGAAGTTGAAATGGGCATTAACTGATAAGATTTCCATATTTCAGCAAAGCAAAATCGATCATATCATTAATTGTATTATTAACAAAAATATGATCACCACGGCATATTGTGAGTTCGAAACAGAATTGATTCAAAAAATTCGTGTAGAAAATCCAGAAATTTTTGATGACTTGATAATAGAAGAAGAAGATTCTTGGGTGAAATCGACTGATTTCGTCGTTGGTACTTATAATACATGCATTGAGGAGGGACGGGACATATTGTCAGAATTTAAGAAGCAACGGGAAATTGCAAAAATAAAAGGGGCGAAATTCTATGCGGTTTTTGATGAAATTGGTAAATGCCTTTCTGAAGGGGTAACTCCAAGTATCAAACAAATACGAAGCGTAGGAAACGTTTACTAAATCTTTTGGAAAGAAGTATTTCTGGCTTGTCCATCTATATAAATCAATCATTTTCAACTAGAAAAGTGCGCCTTCGCCCCTAATTCCTACAACTACCTGACAATCAATACGCTTAACTTCCATATTGGGAAGTAAGTCCCCCCTGTTATTAGAATAACCTAATAATCTGAAAACTACTCCAAGCCAAAACAGTCCCATTTTTGATATCTTTTTGTAAAATAGTATGCTTCCATTTTATAATCGTAGAAAATATTTGCCACAACAAGCCCTATACTGGAAAATATTTGCCATAATTACCAATAGAAACTCTCAAAATGGAAAATATTTACCCATACATCTTCAGAAGATCATCTTTGACTGCCGACATTTATAGAAAGCAAGATCCGAATCAGAGAAAGAGAAGATATTATTATGGAAGTTGAAACTCACCAACACGTCTTGCTTCAATGCTTGGAATTACAGGAATAAAAAAGCCCCCTAACTTGCCTACAAGAATCGCCCGCGCAAGCACAGGACTTCGGCAAACTAAGAGGCTTTTTTACTCAACTGCACTAAGAGTATTGATATTCAACGACGTGGAGTCGGAGTTCATGCAGATTTGGTGCTACAAAGACAGGGGATTCATACCTCACTCACTACTCCTGCAACACCACCTTCTTCCTTCCCCACATCCCTGCCGATTCCACTTCCACCACATACATGCCCGGCTGCAAACTGCCCATTTCCAGCGTCACGGCATTTTCTCCGGCATAGCCGTCGAAATCCGTGTCCATGATCAGGCGTCCGTTCACGTCGAACAAACGCAGGTGATAGGATTGCTCATCCGGCAGGTAAAACTGCAGGGTCGCTTCTCCCTGTGTCGGGTTGGGGAACAGCATGAGGTCGAGTTTCGGGCGGTTCACAAAATTTTCAGGTTCGTATGAGTTGTCGTCCTGATCATTTGGATTGACCAGCAACGTGCTGCCGAACGGAAGCACCGTGATCTGGGAAACGCAGGTAGCGCTGTTGTTGCTGAAGTCCTTCACGGTAATGGTCAGGCTGTTGACGCCGATATTGGACGTGTTATACTGTTTGGATACCGGGATGTAGGTGGTAACCGAGCAATTGTCGCCGCTGCCTGATGCGAGCGGAGCGGTTTGTACCGTGGCCTTTCCCGCAGCGTTCAGGACGACCGTCCGGTCTACACAGTTCGGTGTAGGAGCGATATTGTCCTTCACGAACACCTGGCCGTAGCAGGTCGCCTGGTTGTTGTTCACATCTTTGAGAGTCAGCACCACGGTTACGGGCGAGCCATTGATGTGCGAGCAGTTGAACTGGGTACTGTTGAGGGTCATCGTGGAAATACCGCAAGCGTCGGTACTGGTGTTGCCCACCTGGCCGGGCGTAATGCTGGCCTGCCCGTTCGCGTTCAGGAACACCGTGACCGGCTGACAAACGGCCGAGGGCGGCGTCACGTCCTTAATGGTGACGGTGGCGGCGCAGGTGGCCATGTTGCCGGACCCGTCCGTGGCTTTGAGCGTCACGATGTTATTGCCCACATTGATACAGGTAAATGAACTGGGTGTCACGCTCAGGGTCAGCGAACAGTTGTCGGTAGAACCGTTGTTCACCACGGAAGGCTGAATCGTGGCCGTTCCGTTGGCGGCCAGATTAACGGTCGCGTTTTTACATTTTGCCATCGGCAACGTCACGTCTCTGACGGTGACGATAAAGGAACAAGTGTTTGAGTTGTTGGAGGCATCGCTGGCCCTGAAAACGACGGTGGTAGCGCCAAGCGGGAAGGTGCTGCCGCTGGCCTGGCCGCCGATCAGGGTAATGGTTGGCGCGGTGCAGTTATCGGTCGCTGATATCGAACTGTAAGTGACCGGCGCGCTACAGGCGGTGGCCGGGGAGTTGTTTACTGTGATATTGGCCGGACAGGTGATCGTCGGTGCGGTTACGTCATTCACCGTTACGCTAAAGGAACAAGTGGCCGTATTGTTGGCGAGGTCGGCGGCCCGGTAAACCATGGTCGTGACGCCGACCGGGAAATTGCTGCCGCTGGCTAGGCCGGCGATACGGGTGATGGATGGTGCGGTGCAGTTATCAGTTGCGGATATAGAGCCGTAAGTGACAATTGCGCTGCAGGCGTTAGCCGGACTGTTGGTCGTCGTAACACTGGCCGGGCAGGTGATGCTGGGCGCAGTGGCGTCATTGACGGTGACGGTAAAGGAGCAGTTAGCGGAAAGGCCGGCGGCATCGGTGGCCCGGAACGAAACGGTGGTAATGCCAACGAGGAAATTGGCGCCGCTGCTTGGGCCGCCGGTCTGTACGATGTTCGGCGCACTACAGTTGTCGGTTGCGGAAATGGAGCCGTAGGTGACAATGGCGCTACATGCGGTAGCCGGACTGTTGCTCGTCGTAATACTGGCAGGGCAGGTGATCGTCGGAGGGGTCACGTCGCCCACCGTGAAAGTCCAGATCGCGCAGCCGGAAGCCGTGCCGATTGCATTTTTCGGTCGGATTTGCCAGAAATAGGTGCCTGCGCCCAGGCTGCCCGCATTGTACGTGGTGCCGACGGCATTGGTCACGAACGGCGGCGAAGCGGCTGTTCCAAAATAAACGTCATAACTCGTAGCGTCGGCAACGGCGGGCCAACTGAGGGTAACATTTCCGAGACAAGTATTACCCCCGTTGGTCGGAGACGTGGGAGCCGATGCGCAAGCCGGCGGCGTACCGACGACCGGGGTTGTTACACAAATGGTAAAGGTGCCCTGAGCGCTGGAGAGGCTGCTAAAACTATATACCCTGACCAGATAAGTAGAGCCAACCGTCAGGCCACTTAAATTGACCGTTTCGGTGCCTGAGGCAACGGTCGCGTCGGCGCAACCGATGTTGGTGCCGTTGCAACTACCGGTTCGCACGTCGACCACTGCATCGAAACCGGCACCTCCTACTACTGTGACATCGTGATTTGCAGCGGTAGCGGTAAACTTGTACCACACGTCATCGTCCGCCGTGCCGGTAAACGTAGCGCAGGTGATGCCGGGTAGGCTTTGGGTCGCGTTCACTGTTGTGCCGGCAGTAGGGGTGCAGCTTGCCCCCGGTGTCAGGGTGGTTGCGTTTGCGCAGTCGTTATTTGCCGGCGGCGGCGGTGCCGTATGTGTAACGCAGATGGTAAATGCGCCGGATCCGCCGGCCCAGCCATATACCCGTACAAAATAGGTGCTGCCCACAGTGAGGCCGCCTACGGTAGCCGATTCCGTGCCGCCACCTGTCGTCGCATCGGCGCAGCCAATGTTGGTACCGTTGCAGGAGCCAGAGCGTACGTCGATGATAGCATCAAAACCGGTTGCTCCCACCACCGTGACCGTATGGGAAGCGACCACTGCCGTAAACTTGTACCATACATCGAGCGCCCCCGAACTTGTAAAACTAGCGCAGGTAATGGGCGCTATGCTTTGTGTTGCGTTTACGGTGGTACCGGCGGTTGTGGTGCAGGTGGTGCCGGATGTCAGGGTTGTCGCGCTCGAGCATTCATTGTTTGCCGGTGCTGCAGGTGCACCAGTAACGCAAATGGTAAATGTACCGGTGCCGCCTGCCCAGCCATACACCCGCACAAAGTAGGTGGTACCCACTGTGAGGCCACCCACTGTAGCGGTTTCCGTGCCGCCACTTGTCGTCCCATCGGCACAACCGATATTGGTGCCGGTGCAGGCGCCCGAGCGTACGTCGATGATGGCATCAAAACCGGTTGCTCCCACCACCGTGACAATATGAGAAGTGGTTGTTGCCGTAAACTGGTACCATACGTCGAGTGCACTCGAACTCGTAAAGATACCGCAGGTGATGGGCGCTATACTTTGTGTCGCTTCCACATTGGTACCTGCTGTCGGGGTACAGGTGGCGCCGGGCGTCAGCACGGTCGCGCCGGAGCACTCATTGTTCACAGGCGGAGCGACGGATCCCGTCGGCGTGTCAAAAGAAGGGGATGTATTTGGCGCGGTCCCTTTGAAAGGGCCGTTTTCGGCCTGGCTTTGGAAGTATGCGAATCCGCATAACACAAGCAACAGGAGCCTGGTGCTGCTCCGAAACGGCATCACCATCCACGTATTTCTATGAAAAAACTGAAGTGAATTTGTAAACATATGGTAGGAATTTTAAAAGAATGACAAAGAAAGAGTATACAACTGAAGTCAGGCGCTACAGCGTTCGGGGCAGCATGATCTGTAAACGATCATCTGACAGCTTTCCAAAAAATAAAACGGACTACGGGAAGATTAAAGCGGATAATTAAAACCAGGGTTTTTCCCTGAACTATTATGGTAGGACGGTAGCATTAAGTAATCAAAAGTGGTAGTTTTTTTTCAATATCCTATCGACAAGGGCATAAAATGTTTTTTTTGTCAGTCGCCTGACATATTTTATGGCAATAAACCATTGATATAAATAAAAAGGCGCTGTAAACGAACTGTTTACAGCGCCTGACAAATGATGCCTCAATACTGAAGTATTAATTTTTTTCGTCCCCACATGTCGGCCGACTGTATTTCGACCAGGTAAATACCTGCCTGCATCGTGCCCATTTCCAGCGACACTACGTTCTCGCCGACATGGCCGTCAAAATCAGAGTCCATCACCAGGCGCCCGTTCACGTCGAACAATCGCAGGCGGTAAGGTTGTGCTTCCGCCAGGTTAAAATGCACCGTCGATGCCCCCGAAGTCGGGTTGGGCGACAGTATTAAATCGAGTGTTGATCTGTTTGAAAAATGTTCCGATTCATGCGAATCGTCATCCGGATCGTTCGGGCTGATCAGCACACTGCTGCCGTAGGGCAACACCGTAATTTTGGAAACACAGGTTGCGGCGTTGTTGTTGAAATCCTTCACGGTAATGGTCAGGTTGTTCACCCCGAGATTGGCCGTGGTGTACACTTTTGCCACCGGGCTGTAGGAAGTGACGGAGCAGTTGTCGGCACTGCCCGAAGCAAGCGGGGAGGTTTGTACGGTGGCCGTGCCCGAAGCGCTCAGTACCACACTCCTGTCGATGCAATGGGGGGTGGGTGCAATGTTGTCTTTTACATACACTTGGGTATAACAGGTCGACTGGTTGTTGCTCGCGTCCTTCACCGTCAGCACAACGTTCACAGCGGAGCCGTTGATCTGGGAACAGTTAAACTGGCTGTTATTCAACGTCATGGTGGTGATGCCGCAGGCGTCGTAACTGTTGTTGTTGATCTGTGCAGGCGTAATGCTGGCCTGTCCGCTTGCGTTCAGAAACACATTCAACGTTTGGCATACAGCGGTGGGCGCCGATACGTCTTTCACCGTAACGTTTGCCGTGCAGGTCCTCGTGTTTCCGCCCGCATCCGTTGCCTTGAGTGTGACGATATTGGTACCCACATGGCTGCAACTGAACGTGGCAGGTGTGGTGCTCAAAGTGAACGAACAATTGTCGGTGGAAACATTGTCGATCAGGGAAGGCGACAGGGTTACGGAACCATTTACACCCAGATTGATGATCGCATTTTTGCATTTGGCGACTGGTGCAATGGCGTCTTTTACCGTGACGACAGCCGTACAACCTGCGCTGTTCCCGCTCTGGTCAGTACCAGTGAGTATAACGTTGTTGTTACCCAGTTGCCCGCATGCGAAAAACGACTGGCTGATGGCAAGCGAGGCCAACGTACAGTTGTCCGTGCTGCCGTTGTTCACTTGTGCAACCGTCAGAGCGGCACTGCCCGTTGCGTCGAGGTTGATCGTGGCGGGTTTGCAGAACATGGAGGGCGCGATGTTATCTGCTACTGTCACTGAAGCCATGCAGAAATTGGTATTTCCGTGGCTGTCGTTTACGGTGAGTACGACAAGATTTACACCCACATTGGCGCAAGTGAAAGTATTGGGCGACACCGACTGCTGATTGACGATTCCGCAGTTGTCAGAGCCGTTTTCAAAAACACTGGCGGTGGTAATGCTACCCTGGCCCGAAGCGTTAAGCGAAACGGTGGCAGGTTTGCAGGTTACAGATGGCGAAATCACATCCTGTACCGTTACGGATGCCGTGCAGGAATTGGTATTTCCGTGGCTGTCGTTTACGGTGAGTACGACAAGATTTACACCCACATTGGCGCAAGTGAAAGTATTGGGCGACACCGACTGTTGATTGACGATTCCGCAGTTGTCAGAGCCGCTTTCAAAAACATCCGCTGTGGTAATGCTGCCGTTGCCCGAAGCATTGAGCGAAACGGTGGCTGTTTTGCAGGTTACAGATGGCGAAATCACATCCTGTACCGTCACGGATGCCGTACAGGATGTGGTATTTCCGTGGCTGTCGTTGACGGTGAGGACAACCAGATTTATACCCACATTGGAGCAAGTGAAAGTATTGGGCGACACCGACTGCTGAATGACGATTCCGCAGTTGTCAGAGCCATTTTCAAAAACACTGGCGGTGGTAATGCTGCCCTGGCCCGAAGCATTGAGCGAAACGGTGGCGGGTTTGCAGGTGACTGATGGCACGATCACATCTTGAACTGTTACAATTGCCGTGCAACTCTGCGTATTACCATGCCCGTCTCCGGCGACAAAAGTGACGGTATTTGTGCCCCAGTTTGTGCAACTGAAAGTATTGGGCGTAGCACTTTGAGGAATTACCGGGCCGCAGTTGTCCGTGCCGTACTGCAACACCTCGGTTATGCCGATCGAAGCCGAGCCCGCAGCATTCAGTTGAATGGTAACAGGTTTGCAAACCAGCACGGGCGGAGTATTGTCTACAATCGTAACGACCGCCGAACACGAGGCGGAGTTCCCGTGCGTATCTCCGGCGCTGAGTACCACCACATTTTCACCCAGTTGCGCACAGGTAAATGTATTTGGTACAACATTTTGTAAATCAACGATGCCGCAGTTATCCGAACCGGACTGGAACAATTCGTCCGGTTGCAAGGCTACATTTCCCGAAGCGTCGAGCGCACGCGTAATTGGTTTACAAAGTAATACGGGAGATATGGTGTCGATGACGGTCACGAAAGTAGAGCAGGAATCCATATTGCCGGCAGGGTCGAAAACCCGCAATACAATCGGCTGGATACCCAGATTGCTGCAAGTCAGAAGCGCCGTGTTCAGGGCGAAAGAATCGATGCCGCAAGCGTCAGAGGAAGCATTGTCGAAATCGGCAGGTTGCAAAACGGCCTGTCCACCGGCACTCAGCGCCACAGACACGGTGCGGCACAATGCCTGCGGGCGGATGGTGTCGAGTACGGTAACAGCCGACGTGCATATACCTTCATTGCCGTTGTTGTCGGTAACAGTGAGCGTGATATTTTGAACGCCGGGGTCGCTGCAATCGAGCAAGTGCCGGCTCAGGCTCCACGAAGCAATTCCGCAGGCATCGGTCGAGCCGTTGTCGAGATCAGAAATCGATACGGCGCCATTGCCCTCTTCATCGAGATAAAGGGTGCTGGGGCGGCAGAGTGCTTTGGGGCTTATCGTGTCCAGCACCGTAACTGTGGCGGTGCAAAAGTCGAAGTTGCCGCTATAATCCGAAACGATCAGAAGCACCACTTCCTCTCCCACGTTTCCGCAGGTAAATATTTTGTTCGTCAGTTCCACGGTCGCGATGCCGCAGAAATCGGAGGCTCCATTGTTCAAATCGGAGGCGGAAATTTCCGCCCGTCCGCTGGAATTCAGGTACACAGGGATGTCGCGGCACTGCACTACGGGAGCAACCGTATCCTGAAGCGTAACCGATGAAGTACAGCTGGCGCTGTTACCATGTACGTCCGTTACAGTCAGCGTAACGATGCCATTGCGCTCCAGGCAATTGAGTTCCACCTCGTTAATCGTATAACTGTCAATCCCGCAGGCATCGTAAGAACCGTCATTTACCTGCTCCGCTGTCACGGAAACCTGGCCGTCGGCCGATGGATAAACGGTCACATCCTGACAATGTACCTGGGGCGCAAACAGATCCACCACTGTAACGGTGCTCGTGCAAATAGCCGAATTACCGCTGATATCCGCTACGGCCACCTGAATGACCTGCATGCCGATGTGCGCACAGGTAAACGTGTCGAGGCTGATGTCGGAGAAAACAACTTCACAATTATCGGCCGATTCATAAATGAAAGCCGGGGGTTCTGCTACACGTATGCCTGTGGTGTCGAGTATAACGGCGCCGTCCCGACAAGCGATGGTGGGCGGGATGGTATCGGCAATGGTAACCGTCACCGTGCAACTGTCGCTATGGCCGAACGCATCGCTTACCGTTAGTGTCACCGTTTGTTGGCCTAAATCGATACAAGAGAAAGTTGCCGGTGTGATGTTGCGTTCGGCAATGACGCAGTTATCAGTAGAGCCGTTATCGACGGATGCTGCAGTCGGCGTGGCTATGCCGTCTGCGTCGAGGTAAACCGTAGCCGTTTTGCAACGCGCCACAGGAGCCGTTTCGTCCTGTATGGTTACCGTGGCAGTGCAGGAAGCGGAGTGGTTGTTGTAATCCGTAACAGTTAATGTAACGATGTTGGTGCCCAGTTGGGAGCAATCGAACATGGAAGGGAAAATGGAACGTCCGGTAAGGCCGCAGCCACCGCTGGAACCGTTGTCGATCTGGTCAGCCGTAATCGTAGCGGAAGTTCCCGACAGCAACTCTACCGTAATGTCGCGGCAGCGCGCAACCGCCGGTGCGTTGGCGCCGTTTTGTACAACCGCTGTCGCACTGGTGGAACAACCCGCACCGTCGGTTAGGGTAACCGTGTAAGTGGCTGCAGCGAGGTTGGTAAGCGAGGCGCTGGTCTGCCCGGAATTCCAGTGGTAACTATATTCATGTAGTGTTGGAACCTGCCAGTAAATATACACTTCACCCGTCTTTTTCACCACCACGTCGAGGGCGCCGTCGCCATCTATGTCGGCCAATACGCCGTCGTCGCTATCGGCATATATGCTCTGACTTTTGAGGGTAAAGACGTTCGATCCCTGGTTGATATAGGCATTGTAAGAAGTTCCGAAAGCATAGAGATCGAGGTCGCCATCCTTGTCAATATCGCCGATACCAAAAGTTCGGGCATTGGAACCGAGGGAAGCACCGGTGTTGGCGAAGGCGCCGTTGCCGTCGTTGCGCCAGATATTGTTGGTCCCGGTGATGCTCGCTACTACGATATCGCTATCGCCGTCGCCATCCGTATCGGCCAGGTAAAGATGATTGATGCCGCTGCCGTTGGCAAGTGTTGTGCGCAGCACAAGGGTTCCGAGACCTGTACCGGTATTTTCGTAAATACGGATGTTGCCATTGTCAGCATAGGCAATATCGGGCCGGGTATTGCCTGTCAGGTTTCCGACTGCGGAATTGCCCGGACCGCCGGAAGCCGAGAGCACGGTACTGCTGGTAGCAAAGGTTGAATTTCCATTGTTCAGATTCACTACCCAGTTCTGATCGCCTCCGCGTATTACGTCGATGTCTCCGTCATTATCCCAGTCTACCATTTTGGCGATGTCCAGCGGACCTCCGTCGATGGAGGAGCCGACATCCAAGCCTCCATCCGTTTTGCCCAGGCGGAAATAAGGCTCGTAGTTATAGTTGTTGCCAATGAGGACGTCTATGATGCCGTCATTGTTTACATCGCCGCCTGCGGCGTAATACATTTCATCGGGTTCAATGAAGGTGGACTTGCCGGTAAAAGCCCGGTCGAGGCTGCCTTGCCAGAGAAACGATCGGTAGGAATACTGGAACGGCGCGCCAGGGTCATCGATACCAGTCGGGTCCGTGACAAAAATATCGGAAGCGCCATCGTTGTTGAAATCTCCTACCACGATGCCATTATAGGTTTCAAAGCCGTTCAGCACAGTTGCTGTGGGATTGAAGGTGCCATCGTATCCGGTAAGATTACCGCCCGAAGTCATCGTGGTGATGCTTCCCTGGGGTGAAATCGTACAATTGGTGCCGGTGACGCTCAAGTCGAGCGCCACATCGACCACCCCGCAACCGCAAATCCCCGGAGCGGTTTTCAGCGGATCGAAGGGACAGGTTTCATCCACATCGGCCACGCCGTCGCCATCTACGTCGCCTTTTTCAACTGTAACCAGGGCGGTACAGGTGGAAGTGTTGTTTTTCAGGTCTGTAACCGTTAGAGTGACGGTGTTTGTGCCAAGGTTGGCTACTGTGAAAACGGAAGGCGCCACGGTTAATACCAGTTCGCTCGAAAGTGCACAGTTGTCGTAACTGCCGTTGTTAACCTGGCTACCCGGCAGTGTGACCGAGCCTGACACGCTGACATCGAGTGCGGCCGCTTTGCACAGGGCCGTCGGTTTTACGATGTCGGTCCAGTTGCTGTCGTCGCGGTCGATATATCCGTCGCAGTCGTTGTCGATGCCATCGCATATTTCCAGTGCACCCGGATTGATCACTGCGTTGTTGTCGTCGCAATCGTTGCATATACTGTAGCCATCGCCGTCGGCGTCCACACTACTGCTGGTAGCGGTAATTTTACCGTAAACGTTGTCGTTGTTGTTGTGGGTGCCATCCAGCAGCACCGTTCCCGGGCTGCTGTTGGCTGCATCGTTTCTGGCCCAGACCACGCCGCAGGCAGTCACGACGGGTGCCGTATGGTAAGCGCCCAGCGCTGTTGTACCGTTCGACAAATCGTAAACGAATAAACCGCCGCCAAATCCGGCCCCGCCACTGGCGCCACCGGATTCATTTTGGAGACTGCCGCCTTCAGCGGTATTGCCGTCGAAAAACACGTCGGACAGGTGTACTTTACCAGTCGTCACGAAGAGTGCGCCGCCGGCACCCATGCCGCCGCCGCCACAAATTTTGCTTCCATTGCCGCCGCCGAAACCGCCCGATCCGCCGGCACCGACGCCGGTGAGGTAGGTGCCGAAACCACCTTTGCCGCCGCCGCCGCCGAAACCACCGTTGCCACCTTTACCGCCATCGCCATAACCTTTTGTGTATTCGTAAGCATAACTGCCGGGAAGGTCCAGCGGGTCGGCGACAATGATGACAACATCACAGGAAGCGATCAGGCCTGCACCGCCACTGCCGCCGTTGCCGCCGCCGCCGCCAAAACCGCCGCTGCCCCCGGCACCGCCTTTGCCCCCAACCTGGCAGAAAGCAAAGCCCTCTCCACCTCGGCCACCAACTCCACCGCCCGCGCCGAAACCACCCGTGCCTGCGACACCTCCGGCTGTCGGACTTACCGTGTAGGTATAACTGGTTGTACCGGTAGTGCCGGTCGTACCATTTGCGCCGAAGGATGTGCCGCTGAAAGGATTGCCGGACATGCCGCCGCCTTCTATCGGTGCAGGGTACCACCGTAAAGTTCCGTTCACATTATATGCATTTACAACAGATGAACCGCCTTTGGCGGAGTTGTCGAGGAAGGTAACCGATTCCAGCGTGAGGTCTATAGTGCCGGGAAGTACGTTGGTTGCTTCGTGTACGAAAATGGAACCGCCTGCGCCCATGCCCCCGCCGCTTTCATTGTTGATGCCGGAAGCACGGCCGTTTTTCAGGGTCAGGTTGCGGATCGTGATTTTACCGTCGCTGATCCAGAAATGGCGGCTGTCATTGTTGGCATCGATGGTCAGCAATTCTTCTCCCGGACCGTTGATGATCATGTGGTTTTTGATCTCGATCTGGGGGTTCAGGTTGATGGTGCCGGTTACCGCGATGTTGATGGTGTGGGGATAATTAATGGAAACGCAACCACTGGCATTGGCCGCTTCGATGGCGGCGCGCAGAGAGCCGGCGCCCGAGTTGTTCAGGTTGGTCACCGTATAGGTTTGCCCCTGCAAGGTCGTGGGGCGCACAATTTCTACTCCTGCCGTGCAGGTGCTGGTATTGTTGCTGGCGTCTTTCAACGTCAGCGTCACCGCCTGAATACGGTAGTCTGAACAGGCAAATGTGGTTTGGCTTAATTGCCGCGACACGATACCGCAATTGTCGGTAGAATTATTGTCGATTTGAGCGATCGTAATGCCCGCAGTACCATCGGCAGCGGAATTGACCACGATATTGTTGCACTTGGCCGTCGGCGCCGTGGCATCCTGCACGGTTACCTGGGTAGTACAGGATGCAGCGGTACCCGACTGATCCGTTACCATGAGTGTAACCGTTTTAACTCCGATATCGGTGCAACTTACCGTTGCAGGGCTCATGGTGCGGCTGGCAATACTGGTGCAATAATCGGTCGACCCGTTGTCGAATTGCGTTCCCAAAAGTGTCGCCTGGCCGGTCGCGTCGAGTTGTACGGTGGCCGTTTTACATTTTACGACCGGCGGCGTGAGGTCTTTAAAAGTAAGTTTATAGGTGATTGTACCGGCGTTGCCATTCACGTCGGTGGCGAGCCATTCTACGGTATAATAATTTTCGTTGAGGGTCACGGTCCGTTCGTTGATGTTCTTGTAAACGGACCAATCGCCCACAGCTGTTCCGGCTGCATTGGTCGGCAGCACGCGGAACATGATCAGGGCTGTCCCGCAGGCATCGTAATAGTCCGGGTTCGGCAACGTGACCGTACGGCCGTTGCATACATTTAACAGCTGGTCACCTGGCGAGCCGAGTGTAGGCGGCAAGGTGTCCAGTACCGTTATGGAAGAAATACAGGCATTGGTTTTCTGTTGCTGGTCCTGGATGGCCAGAATGATATTGTAAATAGAGTTATTACTGTAACAGTCGTAACTGTCAGGAGAACGAAAGATAGAATACGTCAGCGGGCCACCTTCCACGTCGTAACTACCCGCGTCGATGTCGGAAGCGCCCGGCGCCGCAGCGTATCCGCTGGCATCGAGGTAAACGTTGAGGTCTTTGCAGAGCGCGCGCGGGTCCGATTTGGAAAACTGGTATTCAATGTAACCGTTTTTAGGATTTGCCGTAACAGATCCCCCTGTAATGCTGCTGTTACCGGAGGCAGCACTGTTCTTGAAACTTCCGCCGCCGCCGCCGCTTGCATAGGTACCGCCTGCACCGCCGCCGCTGTAACCGCCGCCGCCGCCGCCGGCACCTTCGCCGCCGCTGGATCCGGCTGCCGAGCCGCCGCCGCCGTATCCCCAACCTCCGTCTGCGTCATCTTCGACGCCGGTACCCTTGGCGCCGCCTGTGAACAGGCCTGCTCCACCGCGGTAAAAAGAGCCACCGCCCCCCACTCCGAATGCACCACCCCCTGCTCCTGCTCCGTCTGTGAGATTTGAATTTCCTCCCTGACCGTTTTGTCCTCCGGCGTGTGTGGAAGAACTGCCGCCCGTGTTAGCACTGCCGTTTTTACCGTTCGATCCGCCGCATACCCCGGAAGAATACGCACCGCCGCCAGCGCCGGCCACACCGAGCATAACCCAGCAAGTCGATGCGTCGCTCAGGTTGGTAGAAGGTAAACTACAAGTGATGTTCGCACCCGGAGCCTTGTACAGCACAGCCGATCCGCCGCCGCCGCCCGCCGCCAAAATACTGTTACTGGTAACACTTTCTCCTTTTCCACCTACAATAAAACGCAGTGTTCCACCCGGTTTCAGCATTGTGGCAAGGGTGCCCAACGGAAAAGACAAAGTGACTGTAGCCCCGCCGCCGCCGGAAGCGATACACATGGTGGCGCCGGCAAATGTCACTTTGCGCCGCCCGCCATCGGCGCCGTGGATTTTCAGGGTGATATCCGTGTACTGCCCGATGTTAGCCGGAATTGTATAATCGATATAGTTGCCCGAATATTCGATGCGATGCACATTGCCGTCCATGGTCAAACTGGACTGGGCATGCACAGGCGCCGTTAGTATTGCAGTTAGAAAAAACAGGAGCAGGATCAGACCAGCCGGAAGGTGACGGCCACGGAGTAACAAGGAATACATAGTCGTTGAAATTCACAGTCTTCCAACATTGGAAGCGCTGCAAAAGTCCGGCAGGGTGGAGCTGAATTCTACGCCAAAAAAGGTGATTAAGCCGCCAAAAATACCTACTCCTTCGTAAAATAACTCGAAGGCGTGCGGCCGAAACGTTTTTCATACACAGAGGAAAAATAGTGCGGCGTTTCGAAACCGACGGCAAAAGCCACTTCGCGCATGGTCGTGAACACGCGTTGCTCCAGCAGGTAGCGCGCGCGGTCGAGCCGGCATTCCAGCAGGTACTGGGCGGGGCTCAAGCCGGTCAATTCCTTGATCTTTCTTTGCAGACTTCGTTCGCTTACGTGCAGCGTCTGCGCCAGGTAGGATACGCTGAGCGGTTTTTTTTCTTCCAGTACCCGGCGCGCCACGACGGCTATTTCCTGCAACCAGCGCTCATCGGCAGAAGCCATCTCCGGGTCCTCTCCGGGTGGGAGAAGCGGGCGACGTGCGGCGCGGGTGAGCAGGTTGGCTATCCGTACGTGCAGTTCCGCAGCGGAAAACGGTTTGGTCAGGTAATCGTCCACACCCAGGCGCAGGGCCTGTAGTTTATCCTGCTCGTCGGAGCGGGCGGTCAGCATTACAAAAGGCAGATGCCGCCATCGGGCATGTTTTTTCGCACGTTCCAGGAGTTCGAAACCGTCCATCTGCGGCATCATGACATCTGAAAGGATAAGGCGGATGTCGGTTACTTCCGGACCGTTTTGTTGCAGCCAGTCCCAGGCTTGTCGGCCGTCTGCTGCCGGTAGCAGACGATAGGTTTGCCCGAGCAGTTCGTGGAGATGTTCCTGCATATCGGCATTGTCTTCCACGATCAGCAGCGTAGCCTTGCTACCCGTTGGCAAAAGGTTCGATGCCGGTGGGTTGTCCGGCATAAAAGCGACCGGCGGCAATTCCTGCGGCGGCATTTCGGCTTTTTCTTCTGGAAATAAAAGGGTAAAAACACTGCCTTCCCCCCAGGTGCTTTGTACCGTCAGGCTGCCGTCGAGCACACCGGTAAGTTCGCTCGCCAGGGCCAGGCCGATACCGGCGCCTCCGACGGAGCGGTGTTCTGCAAGGCGCGATTGATAGTAGCGTTCGAATACGTGGGGCAAATCGTCGGGATGGATGCCAGTGCCCGTATCGCGCACCTCCATCCGGATATCCGTTTCGCTACGGCTTACCGTCCACAGCAGCGATTGCCCGCGGCTGGTGTGCTGCAAGGCATTGATGAGCAGGTTGTTGACGATCTTTTCCAGCCGCCCTCCATCAATGTTCAGCGTCAGGGTTTCGGGTAACTCCCATTGCAGCGTAAAATCCACGCCCTTCCATTGCGCCTGCGGTTGGAAGGCGGCGAATATCCGGTTGCACCATGTCAGCAGCGGCACCGGTTCTTTGTGCAACCTGACCTGACCGGCATCGAGGCGGGAAAGTTCCAGCAGTTCTTCCACGAGTCCGAGCAGTTTGCCGCTGTTGCGCAGCACGCGCCGGAGCGTTTCCGAAGCTGCTTCCGGAAGTTTTGAAGGGGGCTGTAGCAAATGTTCCACCGGACCCGTGATCAGTGTGAGAGGTGTGCGCAGTTCATGGGAAATGTTGGCAAAAAAACGCGATTTCGTTTCGTCGAGATGCCGTAAGCCGGCAGCCTGCTCCTCGATGAGGCGTTTGTCGGCCGCAATTTCTTCGGTGCGTTCCTGCACCAGGCGTTCCAGTTCCTGCTGCCGCTGTAAAAATTTCCGCGTCCGGCGGTGCAGTAAAAAGCCCGTCCCACCTGCGAGCAGTGCCACACTGCCACCCAGAAACCACCAGCGCAGGTAAAAAGGCCATGCAACGTGGAGGGGTAGGGTGATCTGACTGGTTGAATATTGTCCGCGGGCGCCGCGAGCGCGCAACTGCAACACGTGCCCGCCATACGACAAACCCGAAAGCCGCACTTCGTTGCCCGTAACAGGAATCCATTTCCGGTCCTGGTCGAGCAGGTATTCGTACACAATCGCGGGTGCGTAAAAATAGTCTTGCAGCGAAAGTGTTACGGTGAAAATTCGGCTTTCGGCGGGCAATTCCAGCACCGTAAGTGTTTCCGGCACTGGTGAAACATCGATCAGCCTGCCCTGCCGCGTGTCATACCGTTGCATGCGAACGATCTTCAGGGGAACAGCATAGGCAGTATCGTTGTAAAATTCATCCGGGTAAAACGCCGTGATACCGTCCAGGCTTCCGAAATAAATACACCCGTCCGCTGCGCGGCAATATGCAATGCGGTTGAATTCGTAATGCGAAGTGCCGTCGGCCGGCAAAAACGCCTGGCTGCTGAAACGCTTTTTGTCGAAGCGTATGATGCCGTTGGCACTGCTGATCCACAGCCCGGCGTGCCGGTCTTCAAAGATGGCGTACAGATTATTGTTGCTCATGCCTTCGCGCCGGGTAAATGCCTGACACATCCCCGATGCGGGCTGCCAGCGCAATAATCCCTGGTCGGCAGTGGCGATCCAACAAACGCCCTCCGTGTCGCAGTGAACAAACTGAATATTTGCAGACGGCAGGTAAAACCGCCCTTGTCCTCCCGGCCAGTAACGTTCCACTACATTCGTTGCCTCGTCGATTCGAAACAGCCCGGCGTTGGTTGCCAGCCACCATCTGCCTGCTTCGGCCGGCGTGATTTGAAGGATTCTGGCTTTGTTCAGGACTGGCTGTGCGCCGAATTGTACTGCGAGCCGTATGCGGCTGCCGTTTTCCGGATCGGCCTCGTACAATCCGCCTTCACTTCCCAGCCACCAGCGACCGTCCTTCCGGCGCGCCATCGACCAGATTTGCAAAGTGTCGTTGCCAGGCGGACCGGCACTCACATTTTCCAACCCTTTTCCCGAGGTGTACAGGCCCAGTTTGTTGCCCGCGATCCTGACGCTCCCGTCCGTTTCGGCGGTAAGCGACCAGGCTTTCAAATTCAGGTTAACGGGTTTACAGGTTCTGCCATGCGGGTCGCAGACCACCAGCGAAGCGTTTTCCAGTGCGGCGTACAGCATGCCACCGGCGCCCTCGGCCATTCCCCGGAAATTCATGCGTCGCAGCAAGGTATCCGGAGCCGGGAAGCGCGAGAAGAAAGACGGCTGCATGCGAATGAGCCGGATACCGTTCTCCGTAGCCACCCAGGCGGTTCCGCGGCGGTCGAATAACACCTGGCGGACGTGGCGGTCGAAGGTTTCCGACCGTAGTACAATGGCCCTCGTGCTGTTATCGTTTAGCGGCGCCAGAATGGTCAGATTTGCCCAGTTGGCGATGAATATGGCGCCGTTTTCGGGATTCACGGTTAATTTTACCGTCGGAATAATGTCCAGATCGCGGGTAAGCCGGAATATATCGTGGCGCCATTGAGGCGCTCCGGAAGGCGTTTGTTCCAGGATATGCAAATGCCCGTCCATTGTCAATACCAGCCATTTGCCGGCGCCGTATTCGACGTACTCATACACAGGCCTGCCCGCATCCGGCAAATTTTCCAGCCATTGCCCCTTTTCATCAAAAACAGCAAAAACACCGTCCCGGGTACAAAGCAGGTTACCCGAATGCAACAGCCGCACCACTGCCCATCCGGGTGGCAAATCGATCGGGTGAAAACCGCCGTTTTTAA
The DNA here is from genome assembly GCA_029561355.1 of Bacteroidota bacterium. GTDB lineage: Bacteria > Bacteroidota > Bacteroidia > Chitinophagales > Saprospiraceae > M3007. Next base: position 28,134 of record JAKQJD010000148.1, read on the forward strand.
AACACCACAGCCTTTCTCCTTTTAGAACAATGATGACTTTTTCGCCGCGCAGACCGAGTAGCATCTTGACGGAAGCCGCTTCAAAAGGGGCCTTGTCGAAACGCTCCTCAAAAGAGCGAATCGTTCCTCCCTGCAACGGGCAACATGCGAGCGAACCTTTCCCGGCCACTTCATTAAAAAGCCACAACCAGCCCTGGTCGTCTTCCGCCATTTCCCGGATCGTATCGAAACGAAAAACGGTGGTCGGTGCGCTGATGTGCCCGAATGCCTGACCGTCGAAAAAATTCAGCCCGGCCCGGGTTCCCGCCCACATAAACCCCCGCGTATCCTCCCAAACGCTGAGAACTTCCCGTTGCGCAAGTCCGTTTTCTACATTCAGGTGCCGGATATTGATTAGAAAGCGGCCGGACTGTGCCCCGGCGGGCATCCAGAGCAAGAGCAGGATGAAGGATAAGAAGAAGCGCATGAGGGCGGAACATTATCGGCTTGCCGGGGGAAAGAACGATACGCCGCAAAGGTAGGGCGGAAATACAGGGGAAAACAAC
>JAKQJD010000156.1 GCA_029561355.1 Bacteroidota bacterium
ATTCAGGACCTGTTCTGGGACATTACCCTGTTTGAAAACCGCACCAAAACGGCTTCGGTGAAAGACCTCGGCAACAACAAATGGGAGATCACCATCGAAACGGAAAGCCGCAAACTGAAAGCCGACGAACTCGGCAAGGAAACGGAAGTGCCCGTCAGCGACTGGCTCGACATCGGCGCATTTGCAAAACCCGAGGGCGACAAAAAATACGGCAAAACCCTGTACCGCCGGCGCGTGAAAATCGACCGGAAGGACAATACTTTTACGTTCACGGTGGATGAAAAACCCTACAATGCGGGCATCGATCCGTTTAAATTGCTGATGGACCGGGAGCCGGGGGATAATGTGAAAAAGGTGGAGTAGGGTTTATGAAGTTTATGGGTTTATGTAGTTTATAGGTTTATGTAGTTTATGGGTTTATGGGTTTATGGGTTTATGGGTTTATGGGTTTATGGATTTATGAGGTTTATGGGTTGATGAGGTTGATATTTGGCCGCTCGGAAGGCAGGTAGTCTTCACTTAACGAGTTTCCAATTATCAACCTCATAAACCCATAAACCCATAAACCCATAAACCCATCATCCGCCCAATCCCCATCACCCCATCATTTCCATAAACGCATCCCGCCGCCGCCTCGCCAGCGGCACTACCGACTTGTTGGTGAGCAGCAGGCTGTCGCCATCGTCTTTGGCCATTTTTCGCACGTATTTCGTGTTTACCATGTGCGACTGGTGCGCCCTGAAAAACGGCGGCGAGGGCAACATTTCCTCGAAAGTAGCCAGCGATTGTGTGATCAGGTGGCGTTCGCCGTTTTCCAGAAAAACGAAACTGTAATTTCCTTTGGATTCGAGGTGCATGATTTCCTCCGTTTGCAGGAACAGCAGGCCACTGCCGGTATTCAGGGTAATACGGTCGAAAATACGCGTGCCGGCCTGTTGGGTCAGTTGGTCCAGTTGCCGCCTGCGCGCTACCGCATCGGCGGGTGCTGCCGCCCGGCGCACGGCGGCTATAAGATCTTCAGGATCAACGGGTTTCAGCAAATAATCGATGGCGCTGTATCGGAAAGCGCGCAGCGCAAATTCGTCGTGTCCAGTCGTAAATATCACCCGGAAAGCGGGTTCGGGAAAAAGATTGAGCAAATCGAATCCGGTGCCGTCGCTCAGATCGACGTCGAGCAGAATCACATCCGGGCATGCCTTCTGCAACAGGTTTGCAGCCGCTTTCAAAGATCCAGCCTCCCCGATTATTTCCACTTCCGGACAATCTGTTTGAAGGAAAATACGGAGCGCATCGCGGCACGGCGGCTCGTCGTCAATGATACAAATTCGAATGGTGGGGCGCATACTGGGTTTTGTCGGATTTGTTTTGGTGCCTCGGTAAGGCCCTTCAAAGATAAACTACCCCTGCCGAATCTCCTTTTTTTTCCACCGCTTATCGTAAAAGTGATACCTGGGGTCATTTAACCGGAATTGCATGTGAGAGAAGGGGCATTTTTGGAGGGAAGAAAAACAATGACCTTATGAAATCCAACCTATACCGAATGGTCCTTTGCGGACTTATGATGTACTGCCATTTATCTCCGGTCGCAGCGCAAGATTGCGACAATCTATCTCTGGCATTTGACGGAGACGAAGACTACATCACCCTGTCGCCACTGCCCGCCTCCTTTTCCACCAACCCGGTTTTTACAGCCGAAACATGGTTTTACGCCAATACGCCCGGCGGGACCAACTGCCTGAACGGCATCCGTCGGCTACTCTCTTTCGAAGGTGGCAGCACAGCAGCGACCTACTCCCTGCTGGATATTGGTCTGTGTAATAGCGGTGAACTGCATTACGCCTACCGCTGGGGCGCCGGGAGCGTGGCTGTTGTCACCCAGATTTCCGGCACCATCGTTACCAATGCCTGCCATCATCTTGCCGCCAGTTACACGGCGAATACGCTCCGTATTTACCTGGATGGGGTATTACTCAATACATTTGCCATTCCTGCGGTCGTGGCATTCGAATTTAATACGTTCCGGGTTGGTCATTCCAGCGCAGGAATAACAGGAGAAGATTGGGATGGCCTGGCGGATGAAATCAGGCTGTGGAACTCGGTAAGAAGCCTACAGGAAATTAAAGATTACAAGGATTGTACACTGTCGGGCGCCTGGCCTTCACTGGTGGCTTACTGGACACTCGATCAGGCTGGCATTCTCGCGGCCGGCAACAATACGAACATCCCGAATCTTTCGGCCACCGACGTTTCCGGCAACGGCAACCACGGCGTATTCAGCACCGGCGCCAACGCCTGGGCTTTCAACGGCACTGGCAGCAATTTCGTCTGCAATGGCTGTGACACCAAATACATGGTGGATATTTCCAGTATACCCGACCCGTTCCCTGTTTCCTACATCTCGATTTGCAGCGGCGATCCGGTGCATTTCTGCGTCATGCAAAACGGCGCCCCTGTCGGCAGCATTCCCGGCGCCACCGTTTCGTGGGAATACCTCGACGGTGGTATCCTGCCCTGGCAACCGGTTCCCAATTCGAATGGCATTTTTTCGGGTTTTTGCTTTTTTGTACCACCCGGCGAGATCGACGTGAGCTCCGAATGCGGCAGCAGTGCGACCGGCACGATTGCCCGTAAATACCGGGCCCGCATCACCACTACCAATCAGTCGGCCCAATCCTGCACCTTCACCACTGCGGAAAGCAGCCTGGATATCTGCTGCCGCCTGGCGGGCGCTACCGTACAGGCGGTGGTGCAGGCTCCGCTTCCTTTCAACACCACCCTTTGCGAAGACCCCGGCGTACCGGTAAGCATCGACGTATCGGTGTCGGGGCTCTCTTTTCTGAACAACCTGACCATCCAATGGTGCCTGAACGGGCAGCCGGTTACGGGCGTTGGAAACGTTACCTCGTTTACCTACAACGGTCCGGTAGTAGCGCCACAGATGTGTTTCGAGGCGAAAATCCAAAACTGCGTCTGCCCGCTCGTTCACCCATCCTTTTGCATTCCGGTCGATAAAAAACCCGTGTGCGGTTTGATCGACGGCATGGACCCCATAGACCTTTTCCCAACCGCTACGCCCTACGAGTACCTGATGTGCGCGGGTACGGACGGAATCGTCGGCATGTTCGACCTGAACGATTTCAAAAACTGTAACCCTGTCTGGCAATTTCACCTGGATACGGACGGTCCGGGCATATGGACAGACCTGGGATCGAGCAACCAGTACCAGAATACCAACACGCTGCCTCAGTTTGCGCCTCCCGGCTCGCCTTATCTCTGGCAATCCAATACCACCTGCATTTCCTACCGGGTACAATGCCGGCCACTGAACTACCCGAATTCGGGTTGCGATCCGTGCCTGAGCAACGAAGTCGAAATTTGCCTGCTACCCAAACCGCCCGTACCCACCATCACCGGCAACACCCAGTTTTGCTACGGTTCGAACAACCTGCTTTCCGTGGGCAATCCCGGTCCCTACAATTACGACTGGTTTCTGAACGGCATCGGACCAGTGGGTACCGGCCCCACGTTTACGGCTACGCAGGGAGGATGCTATACGGTGGTAGCGACGGCAGGATGCGAAAAAGTGGCTTCAGCGCCTTATTGCATCGAGGCTTGCCGGATCGTCATCCCGCAGATCTTGTGCCCGGTAGATAATCCCTGCGCCTGCGGCGGTCTGCCGATGACGGTAAGCGCCTGCAACGCTTATGATACCTGTACCGGTACTACCCTCTCGTTTGTATGGTCGACCAGCAACGTGGGCGGAGGACCCGGAACGCCTACCGGCCCGAACGGCTGCGAGTTCATGCATATCCCCGACGCTGCCGGCACCATATACACGGTGGTCGTCACCAACAACCTCGGTTGTTCGGCCACTGCGATGATTGAAATCGATCCGTGTCCGTAAAAGAGCGCGTGTTCAAACAGACAGGCATGCGTGCCGGAAATCTGCTCCAAATCCCCCTTTTTAAAAACTAAATCATTGTAAATGAAAAAGTTATCAATAAAATATATGTACCGGCCGGTGAGAATTATTGTGACGTTGGGTATGATTTGCACTTCGCTGACCGGATACGGGCAATTTTCCACCACGGTTGGTTTTCCGCCCTCGGTACAGGAAAAAGCCGTAAGCGGACTGATCGCTCCCGGCGGCGGGTACGTGGTGCTGGGTGATAACAACGGACACCCCAACGACCTTTTTACCGGAAACGGCGACCTGGAAATGGTTTGGCTCGACAATGCGGGCAACCTGCTGCCCACTTCCAGAATGCTAGGCAAATCGACGGCCGACAACGCCGTCTGGATAGAAAAAGACGTCATTTGCGGTGGAAACAACCATTATATAATTGTCGGAAACGATCCGGACGATATACTGGTCACCATGACCGACCTCTCGGGTACTCCCGTTTGGGCCCGCTCCATCGGTTCTACCACCAACATAGAAACGGGCGCGTGGGCAGAAATGGATGCCAACGGGCTCATCCACGTCGTGGGGAGTGAATTCGACGTGAACACCGGCGTGTACTCCGTCATCCTCGCCCAACTGGATTGCAATGGAAACGATAATTACCGCCTGAAATATACCCTGAGCGGATATGCGCTCACGGCCACTTCGGCCACCACTTTTGCCACCGCACCCGGAGGGCCCGGGATCATTTACATCACCGGCAGGGCCACTCCGACGGCCGGCGGAGACGAACAATTGTTTATCCTCCGCATCAACAGTTCTTCCGGCAGCCCCGTTTTTATCAAAACTTACGACATCGCGGCGAACTGGAGCGACCTCGGCACTTGCATTCAGGGGAGTGTCACCACGGTGCCGCAGGGCGCCGTGTGGGTGTCCGGTTTTTCTACCGCACCCAACGGCCCCCGCAATGTGCTGATGATGCAAACCGACCTCAATGGCTTACCGGTTTGGGCCAAAAATTATGACCTGGTCGGTGGATGGGAATATGCCACCCATTTCGAACTGGCAGCCAACAACAAACTTGTTGTGACAGGCGTAGCGGAAGTCAATGCTCCCACGCAAGGCCCCGCTACCGCAAATTGCCTGCTGATGCGGGTGGATGCCACCACAGGCACGCCCGACTGGAGCCGGGTGTTTACCAACAGCCCATACGCCTCTATAGGAAACCGGGTGGAAGTGACCGCCAGCGACGAGTATTTTATCACCGGAGAATCCATTGACCTCGCTATACCCCAGATCGCCGGCGATATACTGGCGATCCGGACCGATGCACAGGGATTGTTGAACAGCCCGAATTGTTATCACGACGTCCAGTTTCATGATTTTATTAAAGTACCTGTTACCTCCAGCCCTTCTCTTGGCTCCATTGCCATCGGACAGGTGGACAACCTGACGGCCATTATGCTGGGCACGGCCAACTATACCGACCAGCAGGTGAGTTGTTCCACCCCGCCGCCGCCCGACTGCGATTTTACCTGGGCTTCCAGCGGTTGTTTTCAAATGCAGTTGACCGGCACCACATCTTTTACGGTCGGCGGTAACTATACTTTTAAATGGGATATCGGGTGCGACAATACGTTTGATGTGGTCAGCACTGTGGCGAGCAATACGGCAACCATTACTTATAATTTTCCATGCGGAGGTGGTACGTTTCCTGTTTGCCTGACGGTAACAGACCCCTTGGGGATGGTATGTTCCGTGACCCACATGGTAATCGTGGGAAGTTGCAACTGCTGGTCGGTATCGAATACCAGCCTGATGTGCAGTGTTCAAACAGGCAATCCGACTACCTACGATTTCAGTATGAACGTCACGAATCTGTATCCTTCGGCGACCAACTGTACGTACACCCTTACTCCGCAGGCGGGTCTGAATTATTTTATCAACCCGGTTTTTAGTACCAACGGAAGTGTTACCACCATTTCCGGTTCCGTTACCTGGCCCGGCAACGTGCCGCTCCCTTCGGTTTTCGGATTTACCATCGGCGCCACGTGTTCGTGTCCCGGCGGACCTTCTTATAGTTGCAATATCCCGGTAAATCTGGCGACGGTTTGCTGCAAAAAAATTGCAGTGTTCGACCAGGTCGTTTGTGAAAGTGCCGTTACATACGACGTGCCTTTCCAGACTTTGAATACGGCTATTTTGCACAACATCACACGGGTAACCTGGTATGTGCAAGCGAAACCGGCCAACGGGATCTGCCCGACCGTGCCCTGGGGCGGCATTCCGTACCAGGACGGTCCGGCGAGTTCGCTCACGCCACTGCACTTGTACCCGCAGGCGCTGACGACCGACTTATGCGTTTACGTGGTCGTTCATTTGAATGAAGGTCCGTGCCAGATGATCACTTCTAATATCGCCTGCATATCGCGTTGTGCGCCCGGCAGTTGTTCGATGACCGGATACGAGTACTGCTATACGGGCACACCTGTGGTGCCCGGGCTTTTAACATCTACTAACACCTCGCCTTCGAATGCCTGTTTTCCCTATATCGAATGGTTGGACCCTTCCGGAAATGTAGTGCAGGTGGGCGGTTCCACCTACCAGCCGACGGCCGGGCTCAGTATGAGCAACCCCGCAAACTGCTACGAGGATTTTTTTTATACCGTGCAAATTACCGACGACTGCGGCATACATAGTTGCCAGGCTCCCATTCGCCTTTACAGCGACAGCGCACCCAAAGGCCAACTGAGCATAGATCCGTTCGAGCAACCGCCTTTCTGCCGGAATGAAGATGCAACGCTGGTGTTCACACCCGGTTGTGCCGGTGATCCCAAAATGTGGAAATGGTACCAAAGACCCTGTACTGGAGGCGCCGCGCTCTACCTTTCCGAAGCCGGCACTTCCAATCCGATCCTGAACCTGAACCAGTTGACTACCTCCAACTGGTATTATGTGGAATCGCAGAACGGTGTTTGTCCTCTGGATACCGTACAATTAAAGATAGAAGTAAAGAAACCCATTGCCGTCACGAACTTCAGCGCCATCGCCGACAACTGCGTGGAAATACAGACGGCACTGAACGTCAGTTTCACACCTTGCATGATTGCCGGTTGCAATACACCTTGTACCTGCGGCCGCACCATAGAATGGTATAAGGACGGGTTTCTGATCGGTTCGACACAAACGAACACCAACTCTGCGTCTTTCATTTACACCACATTGCCTCTTTACGGAAATTATTACGCCATTGTGAAAGACGATTGTTGCCCGAACCAGTCGGCCATGAGCGGCGTACAAACCGTTTTGCCTGCCTGTGTACCGAAAGTGGAGGGCCCCTGCTTTATGTGCGACAACACACCGGTAATACTGATGGGTTCGACCGAGGTGCCGATCAACAATCCATGCCCTTATCCCTGCACTTACCAGTGGTACATCTGGAATACACAAACCCTGACCTGGGATATTCTGCCGGGTGAAACCGGCACTACCTATACGGCCCTGACACCCGGATCGTATCTCTTCGAATCCATCTGCAACGGTTGCACCAAAAGCGCCCAATTCGATCTGCTGGGCTGCACCAGCGGTCCGATGTTTGCCGGCAGTACAGATTGCGTAATTATCCAAACTATCGAGGCGTCTCCCGCAGACCGGCATCCACTTCTTATTTACCCTAACCCCACCACCGGTGAAATCACCGTGGAATGGAAAACCGAAGCGCCAAAAGACTGTAGCATTTTCATTACCGATGCGATGGGGCGGCGGCTGCGCACATTTACCGTGCCGTATGCTGCCGCTTCCCTGAACGTCCGGATGGACGATCTGCCTTCAGGCATGTATTTCATCAAAGTTCAGGCGGCTGATCGCTTTTTCACCACAGCCAAAGTGGTAAAGGAATAATAAACACCCCTGTAATAACCCATTTAAATAAAACGGACTTTATGAAGCGTACTACTTTTTTTATCCTGGCCTTTCTGCTCTTCTTCTTCGCAGGCGCCGATTCATTGCAGGCCCAAAGCGGCTGCTCCGGCATCAACTTCAACGTTCAGATCATCGGGCCCTGCCATTACCGGCTGATCGTGACCAATACTTCGAATTGTTTCCCGTTTTTACATCTGGTGCTCGACAACGGAGCATTCGAAAACTGGCAGGCGGCAAACGGCTGGTCGGCTGAACAGATCGAACCTGCCTACGTGATACTGACGCCCAATAGCGGGCAGATTCCCACAGGAGCGAGCACTCCTTTTGATTTTTTTCTACCCCAGGGTATTGCTCCGACGCTCATTATTACCTGGGACGATACCTGCCCGCCCGGCAAGGGTTGTTTCGCGGAAGTGCCGCTGGAGAGTTGTTTTATCCCTGCCGACGCCTGCATCACCGGGGTGAACTACGTGGACGTGGAATGCGCGCATTTGCCTTATTCCAGCCAGCCGAAACTTTCAGGCCGCACCATCACCCTGCTGGATGCCATGGGAAATACCGTGCAAACGACGACCACCAATGCCACAGGCGCTTATTCTTTTTGCGACCTCCCGGCCGGCAATTACGTGGTGAAAATCACGAATCTACCCGACTGGACGTCCAGTGTGCCGGCCAGCGGTCAGTATGCCGTGACGCTGGAGCAGTCGCAAACACTGGTGCGCAACTTTGGCAGTTGCCGGGTGAACTGTCTGTGTGGTTCCGTGACTACGATCGTAACACCCGCAACAAGCGGGCTGAATTCCTGCTGTTACAGTTTAAGTACACAGGGCTTGAATGGAGGCGGATTTTGTTATCAGTTTGTGGACCTGCAGGTTGATGCAGGACAGTTTATTTCTCCTTCGTCCGTACCTGTAGGATGGACATACAACCAGATTAATCCGCAGTACATTCACGTGATTCCACCTACTGGATTTATCCCGATTGGCACGACGCAGGCGGGCACTTTTTGCGTCTCGGGAGCCAGTCCGCACCATATTACAGCGACGGCAGGTTTCAACGACAGCGGCGGCTTGCACGAATGCCCGACCTTGTTTAATTTTAATTGCACCAACATTGTGGACCCTTGCCCCACCTCGTCGCCACGTATCACGCATACGGCAGGGAATCCGGATGCCTTTTCCGGAGAAATCGACCTGAATCCAGGAACGTCCGTCGTATCGGCCGTGTGGAATTTCGGCGATGGCACGCGGGATTCCAGTTGTTGCCTGGGGGATATATCGCACCTGTTCGAACCGGGCACTTACGACGTTTGCCTGGCGGTAACGACAGCCAACGGAGAAGGAGAAACCTGTACCAGTTCCGTCTGCGTCACAGTTGTGGTAACACCGCTGAGCAGCCCTTGCGACGATATTTCGGCCTTGCTGCTGGCTACCGGTACCGGCACCTGCTGTTTTAATCTGGATTTGCAAAATGCGGCCGCCAATACTTTTACCGGCATCGACGTAACGCTCAGTTCGGGAAGTTTTGTCAATTCACCGTTCGGTTCCGGCTGGAATATCGGTTTAAACGGCAGTATGGCTTCTCTCACGCCTACCGCCGGCGGGTTTCTTGCCACAGGCCCCGACATCCCGGTCACGATCTGCGACCCGGGCGGCACGAGCCCCTACACCGTGAAAGTGGATTACACCTACAACGGCGGTGTTTGCCACCAGACGCTGACGATGGATTGCGATCCGGCCAACTGCACTTGCCTGGGGTTCCAGAACCTGGAGTTTTACAACTTGTTCAACCTGCCGGACATGCCTGCGACCTGTGGCGACACGGTAGATCTGCCTTGTATTCAATACGAATCTGATTACAGTTTTCAGGGCAATTTTTACTGCCAGGGCAATTGCAATCCTGCGCTGAGTTATAACATTATGGGTCCCAATGGTTCGGTGTTAAGCGGCGCCTCGGTCGGCACTTATTTCGTAATTCCGAATTTCAAATTCCTGCCCGGTGATTACCAACTGCTCCTACAAGGCTCCTGCGGGGGAAGTTCCTGCACCTGCATCGTTTATTTTACCATACCGGATTGTCCGTGCTGCTCGCAAACTTCCGCCGATTTTAACCAGACGGTGAACCTGGCCACCACGGTCACACAGGATCCTGCGAACTGCAAGGCCATGATGCAAATTGGCAACCTTCCCTGCCAGAGCGTTGACTGGATCGACTGGGGGGATCAGAATATCAGCACCGGGCCGTTCCTTTCCGGAACAATGCCTATGCATGCGTACACGCACGGCGGGGTGTATACGATTACGTATCAGGTAACAGAATTAAACCCTTTAACCGGCCAAGTCTGTTACCAGCAACAGTTTTTGCAGACCATTGTGATGGACTGCGACTGCTCCTGCGGCGCTTACACCATGGAAATACGCCTGGGTGGCGCTCAAAACCAGCCGGTCGTGTGCGGCCAGACCATTCAGGTGGCATTGAATCAGAACGTGGCACTCTACCCCAATTTCCAGTGCCAGGGCGCTTTCTGCGAATCGTCGGAACTGGTAACCTGGAGGCTGAACGGCCCCACCCCCACCCAGGGAGGATCGGATCTGGCTACGCCCGCTTTTTCAGTAAGCGCACTGGCGCCGGGTAGTTTCAGCACACCGGGTTTATACCACTTGTATATGTACGCTGTCTGCGGCCTGCAGGATACCTGCTGGTGCGACCTGTATTTCCAGGTGGCGGATCCTTGCTGTACCGACCAGGCGACCTTCCTCGCAGCGGCAGCCGGTGTGCAGACCAACGGTATTCTGGGCGATTGCACCATCGGCATGGAAGCGACCGGATTGACCGATTGTATGCGGATCACCTACGACTGGGGCGACAACCAGACGACCGGACCGGTTTCAGGCAACAATGTGCCTGTGACGCACACCTATCTCCTCCCGGGAACCTACACGGTATGCCATACCATCGAGGAAATCGATTTCTTTGGAAACGTGTGCTGGAACTACCAGTTCTGCGAACCCGTGCTGGTATTGTGCGGCGGTTGTTGCGGCGGCGGGGGTGATCTGGATACCATTTCGACCCAGTTTGTGTCGCTGTCAGCCATCGGCGACCAGTGTATGGCAGCCGTTGAAATCGGCGCCATGCCGCCCTGTTTTTACGTGAATGATATTCAATGGGGCGACGGCAGCAGCACTTCAGGCGCCTTTGGGGCTGATACTTCCATCGTACATACCTATGAAACCGAAGGCCCGTTTGAGATTACCTACAACCTGGTGCAAAGCGAACCGGGGTCGGGAACGGTGTGTACGCAGCGCGCGTTTTCGGGAAATGTGGACCCGGTTTGCCAGATAATCTGCGCTTGCCTGGGCTTTGGCAACCTAGTCCTGACACCTGGGCCGGCAGGAGGATCGCTGAATGTAACTTGTGGCACTGACATTGTGATGCCCTGCCAGCCGGGCGTCACGTATAATCTCACCGGTACGATGCCCTGTGCATGTATTGGATGGACGTCTGTCATCAACTGGCAATTGTTCGGTCCGCAGGGCCTGGTGGACGCGGGAAGTACCATTGGTAATCCGGCGTTCAGTATCCCGCTGCCTTCAGGGTATTTCTACACAGCCGGAACGTATTCCCTGGTCATGTCCGGAAACTGTGCCACCACGTGTCCGTGTACGATTTATTTTGTCATATCCCAGCCTTGCCCGGCGCTTTGCCCTTGCGATCTCGCTGATTTTCAGGCAGATGTAGCGGCAGGTTTTTCCACCAAGTATTATCTGATCAACTGCAAAGTATGTTTCAAACCAGCAGCCCTGGGCATTTGCGATATGGTGGAATGGTCGGTCGATAACGCTCCGTACAGCGCAGCGATACCCGGCACTCAGCAATATTGTTTCAATTTCAGCGGCAATGGCACGCATACCATTCAAATGCGGGTAACGCGCAAAAAAGGTGTGAACCTCATTTGCGAAACTTTCACATTCCAGAAAACGATCACGATAAACTGTTTGCCCATCCTTGTCTCCACGGGTCCGAGAACGTATTTCCCATGGTCACAGGGACCTCCAAGGCCGCTGGTTCCCGATCAAGAAACGGAGGAACGAAGCACAACTCCGGAATGGGCTGACATGACGGTGCTTCACATTTTCCCCAACCCTAATTTCGGCACATTCAGTGTAGATCTGCCCGAACCGGCACTGGAAGGCATGCGGTTCCGCCTGATGAGTCCGACCGGCCGGATAGTCGGCGAACAAACATTACAGGCAGGCAGTACACAGCAAACCGTTCAGGCGAAGGACCTTCCCGGCGGGATCTATTTCCTGCAACTGCTGTGGGAGGGCAAGATGATTGCAGTGGAAAAATTTGTGAAACAATAAAAGAAATGTTCCCCGGCGGGTCGTGCCTGACGTGTAGTGTTGGGCGGCGGCCCGCTTTTATTTTCTTAAAAAAACCTGATTTTCCTTTTGTTAAACCTGCCCTGCTCGGGCATGTTGCCGCACAGTTCACACTGCCGGTCGACATTGCCCATTCTTCTTTTTATCAATACCACCACCGTTTGGTTTCGGCGCCTTGGCAGGGCCTTCTAAAGATAAACCGCGCTTACCGAATCTCCTTTTTTTCTCACCGCTTATCTTTAATGTAGGGCCTGGGGTCATTAAAACGGGAGAACGTGAGCCGGAAGGGAGATTTTTGAAGATAAGAAAATTTTAAACCCTTCTTCCATTCAATGAAGTTCACCCTATTTACCATTCTTACCATCCTGTATTTTTTTTTCACGGCCACCAGCCCAATACAATCCCAAAGCGGCTGCTCCGGCATCAACTTCAATGTACAGATCATCGGTCCCTGCCATTACCGGCTGATTGTAACCAATACTTCGAATTGTTTCCCGTTTCTCTATCTGGTGCTCAACGAAGGAGAATTCGAAAACTGGCACGCGACGAACGGCTGGTCGGCTGAACAGATCGAGCCTGCCTACGTGGTACTGACGCACAGCAGCGGGCAGATTCCCACAGGCGCCAGCACCCCTTTCGATTTTTTTCTACCCCAGGGTATCGCTCCGGTGCTCACCCTTTCCTGGGACGACACCTGTCCGCCCGGCAAGGGTTGTTTTGCAGAAGTGCCGCTGGAAAGTTGTTTTATCCCTGCCGACGCCTGCATCACCGGCGTCAACTACGTGGACGTGGAATGCACGCATTTGCCGTATACCAACCAGCCCAAACTTTCCGATCGTACGGTCAGGCTGCTGGACGCCATGGGAAATACCTTACAAACAACTACCACCAATGCCACAGGCGCTTATTCGTTCTGCGACCTGCCGGCGGGCAATTACGTGGTAAAAATCACGAATCCAGCCGACTGGACGGCCGGTGTGCCGGCCAGCGGCCAGTATGCCGTGACGCTGGGCCAGTCGCAAACGCTGGTCCGTAATTTCGGCAGTTGCCGGGTGAACTGTCTGTGCAGTTCGGTCGTAACAACCGTAACACAAGGCCTGTCCGGCGGCCCGAATCAATGCTGTTACAGTTTGACTACGCAGGGTTTGAATGGAGGCGCTTACTGTTTTCAGTTTGTCGACCTACAGGTAGATGCAGGACAGTTTATTTCTCCTTCCACCGTACAAGCAGGATGGGTTTTCAACCAGATTGGTCCGCAGTACATTCAGGTCATTCCGCCCACCGGATTTGTCCCGACCGGCACGTCGCTGGCCGGTGCTTTTTGCGTTTCGGGAGTCAGCCCGCACCACATTACGGCGACGGCCGGTTTCAATGACAGCGCCGGCGCGCACGAATGCTCAACCCTGTTTAATTTCAATTGCAGCAATATTGTGAATCCCTGCCCTACTTCGACGCCGCGTATCACACACGTGGCCGGTAATCCGGATGCCTTTTCCGGAGAAGTCGACCTGAATCCCGGAACCTCCGTCATTTCGGCGGTATGGGATTTCGGCGACGGCACACGGGATTCCAGTTGCTGCCTGGGCGACGTGTCGCACCTGTTCGAGCCGGGCACGTACAATGTTTGCCTGGCGGTCAGGACAGCCAACGGAGCGGGTGAAACCTGCAACAGTAGCGTTTGTACGGAGGTAGTGGTAACCCCGCTGACCAGCCCCTGCGATGATGTAAACGTCTTTCTGACGAACTCCGCGATCGGCAACTGCTGTTTTGACCTTAACCTTTTTAATACGGCCGACGCCACTTTCACCAGCGTCGACATCACCCTGAGTTCGGGTAATTTTGTCAATTCTGTGTTCGGCAGCGGCCTGTGGGATTTCAATGTGAATGGAAATATGGCTTCGATCACGCAGTCGGGCGGCGGATTGTTTCCCATCGGGTCGTACATTCCGGTCACGATCTGTGATCCGGGCGGCGTAAACCCGTATACCGTGGACGTTGATTTTCCATACAACGGCGGCGCCTGCCACCAGACGCTGATCATGGATTGTGCTCCCACCAACTGCAGCTGCTCGGGGTTCCAGAATCTGGCGTTTTACAATTTTGGGAACATCCCGGATATTCCCGTCGCTTGTAATGGCACGATCACATTGCCGTGCGTCCCCTCCGATGGGGGATACTGGTTTCGGGGTGATTTTTCCTGTCAGGGCAACTGCATACCGACGGTCAACTACAACATATCAAGCCTGAACGGATACACATTCAGCGGCAGCGTGTCCGGTACTTCTTCTTTCATCGCGCTTACCGGTTTACCGCTTGGGCCCGGCGATTATCAAATGACGCTGAGCGGCCTGTGCGGTGGAAACACCTGCACTTGCGTCATTAATTTTACCGTACCCAACAATTGCGGGTGCTGTTCGCAAAGTCCGCTGGATTTTAGTTATACGGTAGATGGTGGAGTCAATATTTCACACAGCCTGTCGGATTGTAAAGCCGTGGTAGTGCAAATCGGCAACCTGCCTTGCCAGCGCGTCGACTGGATAGACTGGGGCGATCTGAACATCAGTACAGGCCCTTTTACTTCCGGCGCAGCGTTCACACACAATTACACACAAAATGGAACGTATACTATCACTTACCAGGTCACGGAAATCAATCCGGTCACCGGCGGTATTTGTTATCAACAGATTTTTATCGGAATTCGTACGATACACTGTCCCTGTTCCTGCGGCACTTTCGACATGCAACTCAGTGTAGCGGGCAGCCCTGCTCAAACCGTGCTCTGCGGCAGTACCTGGACGCTTGGACTGAACGAACCCTTTACGCTCTCCACGGCATTCCAATGCCAGGGCAATTTCTGCCCGCCCACTGCACAGGTCGACTGGGTTTTGACCGGACCGGGCGGCAACCAGCTCGGGAGCGCGACGGCTACACCCGGATTTGTCATAACTCCGGTCAATCCGGGTGACTTTGCGCTACCAGGGCTGTATACACTTACCTTAACCAGTCATTGCGATCAAAACCAGTGCAACTGTGTCATCTATTTCCAGGTAACCGATCCCTGTTGCACCAGCCAGGCAATTTTCCTGGCCGAAGCAGCGAACGTACAGACCAACAGGGTCGTGAACCACTGCTCCATCAGCATGGAAGCGGTGGGAATGACGGGGTGTATGCAAATCACTTATGACTGGGGCGACGGGCAAACGACCGGACCAATCACCGGAAACAATGTGCCCGTGAACCACACCTACACGGTGCCGGGCACTTACAATGTGTGTTATACCATCGAACAAATCGACTTTTTTGGCAACGTGTGCTGGAACTACCAGTACTGTGAGCAGGTAACAGCATCTTGCCAAAACGCCTGTCCTTGCCTGGGCTTTAGCAATCTTGTACTTACGCCCGGACCCACCGGAGGGCCGTTGAATGTCAATTGCAGTGATAATATCATACAGTCTTGCCAGCCGGGTGTCACGTATACTCTTACCGGCACGATGCCCTGCGGATGTGTTGGATCGACGTCAGTCATCAACTGGCAGTTGTTCGGACCGCAGGGGCTAGTGGACGCGGGCAGCACTATCGGCAACCCGGCATTCACTATCCCGCTGCCTTCGGGATATTTCTACGCGGCCGGAACGTACTCTCTGGTTATGTCCGGAAACTGTACCGACATGTGTCCTTGTACGATTTATTTTGCCATATCCCAGCCCTGCCCGGCGCTTTGCCCTTGTGATCTGGCCGATTTCCAGGCAGACGTGGCAGCGGGATTTTTTACTAAAAATTATTTCGTCAACTGCAAATCATGTTTCAAAGGAAAAGACCTGGGCGCCTGCGATATGGTGGAATGGTCGGTCGACAACGCCCCGTACAGCGCACCGATCCCGGGCACCCAGCAATATTGTTTCAACTTCAGCGGCAATGGTACACATGACATTAAAATGCGGGTAACACGCAAAAAAGGAGTGAACCTTATTTGCGGAGTCGCTACGTTCCAGAAAACGATTACCGTAAACTGTTTACCTATCATCGTTACACATGGCCCGAGAAATTATTCTCCTGTAAGCTCCGATGGGCCCACCAGACCGCTGGCGCCGCATGATGCAATGGAGCAACGAAACACGGTTGCGGAGTGGGCTGAAGTAACGGCCATCCGCATTTTCCCCAACCCCAATTTCGGTACGTTCAGCGTCGAACTGCCCGAACCGGCACTGGAAGGCATGCGATTCCGGCTGATGAGTCCGACCGGCCGGATGGTCGGCGAACAAACGCTACAGGCAGGCAATACGCAGCAAACCGTTCAGGCTAAAGATCTTCCCGGAGGAATCTATTTCCTGCAATTGCTGTGGGAAGGCAACATGATTGCGGTGGAAAAATTTGTGAAACAATAAAAGAAATGTTCCCCGGCGGGTCGTGCCTGACGTTTTTCGATGGGCGGCGGCCCGCCTTTTATTTTTTTCAAACCTGTTATTTGAAATGAAACCATCCCCGAACCTTACTCTTTTGATCTTCATCCTGGCTGTCCACACACTTCAGGCACAGTGGCAGGAAATTCCGACGCCGGTGGGCGGAACGGCACTTTCACTTGCCCGGCAAAACGGTGTGTTTTTTGCCGGGAGCTGGAGCCATGTTTTTCGCTCTTTTGACGGCGCTTTGTGGTCAAGAATGGGAGATTTACCTCCATCATATGGCAGTTCTTACGAATTGCGTGCGGAAGGCGACCGTATTTATGCACATTTGTACGAGGCCTTCGGGCAACCGATCCATTCGCAGGCAGTTTATTATTCCACCGACCAGGGCGATCACTGGACCTCCATTCCCATCGGCAACGACAGCAAACGCATTTTTTTTAGCGGCCAGCGTATTTTCAGGGTAGATAACACCAACAGGCTGTATGCATGCGACGACAATGGAAATTGCCAACTGGTATGGATACAACCCGAATCTACCCCGAACAATACCATTCTGGACATAGAACCGTGGAATGGAAAATTGCTGATGTATACCGTCAACAACCTGTGGTCGTCCGTAGATACCGGTCTTACCTGGGTGCCGGTTACGAACGGGCTCCTCGCTATGTCTATGCCCGTGGAAGCGCCCGAGTCGCAGATGTATACTGCGGGGCCAAATATTTTACTGAATTCGGGTGTGCTGAAACTGGTTTCACAGGACAGTGGTTATACGTTCCATTTCATCGAGCCGAAGAATATCGACGGTCGTTTTTATGATATGGCCGCGTTTCAGGATAAATTGTATTTCGCGCACCTGGGCAATTATTACGTTTCTACCGACGGAGGGTTAAGCTGGGAATTGCGCGACTGGCCGCCGGTAGCTTCTTTTGTTACGGATGGCGACACGCTTTGGGCGGGCGGCTACAGCGGCATCTATAAATCGACCGATGGCGAGCACTGGACCTTCAGCGGTAAAAACATACTGGAACTCTACAGTGGAGCGATCGAGGAAGTGCTGGCATTTGAAGGAGGAATGGCCGTACAGGCGCCGGATGGAACGCTGTATGTGAGTAAAGACGGCGGCCAGTCTTTCGAATTCATTACCAACGGCACATTCGATCCGATGCTCGTGACTGATAGCGGCAACATCATTGTACAGCCTTACCGGTACAACATCGCAAATTCGACCCTCGATACACTCACCATTCCGGGCACGGCGGATGCTTATTATTATACCTACTGTTATGGCGACGGACAATTACTGGCTACGCGGGATTACCAGAATTTGTTCTGGCGCTCGCTCGACGACGGTACAACCTGGGATTCCATCCCAATCAACACCACCGACATACCGTATCAGGCCGGGTTGATCGACAACAAACTTTTCCTGACGTTTCAAACGAACGGAAACGTCAATATGTCCGATGACCTCGGGCAAACCTGGGTTGATTTCAGGTCGGGCCTTTCCGTCAACGATGCCTATGCCCCATACAAACAATTGTTCCGGATCGGAGATATCCTGCTGCTACAGGCGACGGATTCCACATACCGATACACCCCCGCCGGCTGGGCAAGGTGGTCGAAAAGCGAGGTGCACTGGACAGGAGATGACGGACGTTATTTCGGCGGGGTAGCAGGTCTCGAACCTGCCTTGCTGGCCGCGAACGCTGATGCGTCGGTGGTGACGCACCTGGAATCCACCAACCCGATGATCAATCTCACACACCCCGTTTCATATAGCAACAACGTATTGTATACTATCGGGCAATCAGGTTTTTCACCGCTGGCGTACCCAGTTATTTATACGCTCGATGTAGAAGCGTTCGAAAACAGCATCGTGTCCGGAAAGGTTTTTCTGGATGCCGACAGCGATACCCTGTTCGATCCGGAAGAAACGCCTTTGGCAGGCAATATCGTTTCTGGCAACCCGTCCGGGACGGTGGCGACCAGCAGTAGTACCGGACATTTCTCCTTCCTGGTTTGGCAACCAGGCGACACCCTACAGCCGCAATTGCCTTCGCCACATTACACGGCACAACCACCCTATCGCATTGTAAATCAACCAGATACAGACCTGGATTTCGCCCTTCAACCCAAACCGGACGAACTGGATTATGCGATTCACGCTACGGCACACAACGTATTCCGGCCGGGTTTTGAAACGAACATCACCCTCACCTGTAGCAACCCCGGCACAGTAGCGGAAGATTTTGCCGTGCGGGTAGTATTACCCGCTTACATGCATTTACAAACTGCCTCGCCTGTGCAGGCCGGCATTGTCGAAGACACCATTACCTGGACCCTGCCTGCTTTGCAGTCTCTAAGCAGTACCGGTATCCTCCTTACGGTGAGAACGGAAACCTTCGCGCCGCTCAATGACACCTTCGATATTCGGGCTACAATTGGGCCTGTTGATACCGACCTCGATACGCTGAACAACGTCGGTATCATCCACGACCGGGTGGTCGGGTCATACGATCCCAACGATAAAACGGTGTTTCCGGAAACACTTACGCCCCAGCAACTTGCCGCAGGTGAAACGCTGACGTACAGAATACGTTTCCAGAATACGGGCACCTTTCCTGCAAGCATCGTACGTGTGCTGGATACGCTGCCCGCCGGACTGGATGTAAGCACGCTGAAAATCCTGTCGGCCAGCCACCCCATGCACTGGACTTTAAAGGGGAATTCCATCCTGGAGTTCGTTTTTCCTGATATCAACCTGCCCGACAGCATCAGCAACGAACCGGGCAGCCACGGGTTTGTGCTATTTTCCGTACAGGCCCAACCCAGCCTGCCGGTTGGTACTTCCATTGATAATCAGGCGGCTATTTACTTTGATTTCAACGTGCCGGTGTTTACCAATTTTGCACAAATACTTGTAAAACAGTCTGTTGGAACAACTTCCGCTTCGCTACCCCACTCCGGCATACGCCTCGTACCCAACCCCGCCTCGAATGTGGTGCGGATATTTTTTGATGAAAAAACGGAAGCGAGCGCCTTCATCCGCTTGTTCAACGCGAGCGGGCAGCTGGTGCTGCAAAAACATGCCGGCGCTGGGATGGACAGTTATACAATCGATGTGTCTGCATTGCCCGCAGGAACATACCTGGTGAAGGTATCAGGCAGAAGAGAATCAACAGCACTGTTATTGAAAACCCCCTGAAACAAAAGATGGAACTTCCTACCGCAGGCTCGTTTGCAACGGCTAATAAACCCATCCGCCAGGCCATCCGGCAGGGCAATATTGTGGAAGCCATCCGTCTTTTACGTCAAACAGGCGCCCCGGAAGGCCGCGCTTTTCAAAAAAGGCTGCTCGAAGCGAAAAAGAAATTTGATTCCGGGGGGAGCAGCCTGGAGGAATGGGGCCGGGAACAAGTGCACATCTGCTCGGACATCCTGAAATTATTCTGGATGAAGGAACATGCACCTTCCCGGCTACCCAATCCGGCAGACAAGTTGCACCTGCAGCAATTATTGCACCTGCGCCATACGGAACAGGCGCTGACGTACTGCGGGGATTTTGGCGACGAATACCTGCTGCTGGAAACACTTCTCGTTTTGGCCCGCAAACAGTCGGAAACGGGATTGATGGAATACGAATACTGGGAAGCCGCTAAAAGCAGGGTTAATACCGAACTACAGGAATTGCTGGCGCAGACGGCCGACCCGCCGCCGGAAACGGGCTGGAAAAGGAAACTGCTGAAATTATTTGCATGTAAAAGAAGGGTTTAATTTTAACTTTACCGGGAAAACGCGCCGCTTAAACGCCCCGCCTATGACCCGCTGCCTGAAAACTTTGCTTTTCACGCTCTTCATCCTGCATCACTTATCTTCTATTGCTCAGCACCCTGTCTGGCGTCAGTACACCACTGCCGACGGACTGCCGAGCAATGAAGTATATGGTATGTTGCAGGATAGCCGGGGATTCATGTGGTTTACGACCAACCTCGGTATTTGCAGGTTTAACGGTTACGAATTCCAGCGGCCCATAGATACCAGCGCCTATGCCGGCAACGAGGCATACAGAATGGCCGAAGATGCGGAAGGCAACATCTGGTTCAACCGCCTCGATGCTTCCATCTGGCTGGTAAAAAACGATACCGTTCGGCCGTGGAAATACAACTACATCATCGAGCGCCTGCACAAGAAATTTGTGAACCT
Organism: Bacteroidota bacterium; assembly: GCA_029561355.1. GTDB lineage: Bacteria > Bacteroidota > Bacteroidia > Chitinophagales > Saprospiraceae > M3007. The sequence goes on from JAKQJD010000156.1 coordinate 20,817, forward strand.
GGGCAGCCTGGTAGTAGACAAAAGTGGAACGGCCTGGATACAGCTGCCCACCCTCGGCATTCTGGTGGTGCACCCCGACGGCCGGTATCGTTTACTGACTTCCGATGATGGCTCATTCATTTTTACGGAAGTGGAAAACGAGGTGGTCTTCAGCACCATCGCACAGGAATATCCCAAACTGTGGAAAAAGCGCTCGAACCATTTTTTCCCGCTTCGCTTTTTTCATTGGCAGCAGGGCGAGTTGCGGCTGGCCGTAGAAAGCAATGTCGACCTGCAACAGAGAAAACGATCCGCTGCCTCGGGCTCCTGGCGTTTGCGAAACGGCGATGTCATTCTCAATGACATGCAAACGTTCTTCCTCTATCGCAACAACAAAATGATCGCGCAATGGACCTGCGGGGTAGTTGTGAACGACATTTATGAAGACCGCGACGGCAGCCTCCTGCTTTCGTCGCTCGGCGCACAGACATGGGGTTTGCTGCGATTCCAGTCCGTAGAGCATTTTCGCCGCAATCAATATACCGTACTGCTCCCGGGCCACAGCGTCAGCCAGTCGCTGCGTGACCGTGAGGGTGGCTGGTGGGTTGTTACTGCCGATGTGGGCATTTTTTATTGCAAAAATCCGGAAATCCAGTTGTTCGACCAGTCCAGCGGACTCAACTCCAATATTGTACAAAGTATTACCTCCGACGGAAAGGAAACGATCTATACCAGCCTCCGCCCAAAGGGGATTTACGCGATCCGGACGGCAAGCGAAACAGTAAACCCTCTTCCTGTCCCTGCCTCGTGGCGGCATTCGACTAATTCTATGGTGCGCTTCGATACGCTGACCGGACGGCTGTGGTACAATCCGGATCTCTGTTTTTATGAGCGGGGCAAATGGACCGGCATTGAATACAGAAATGCCGAAATCCAGGGCAATTTTCCAGTCGACGCCAAAAAAATTACGGTTAGCAAATCATCCACGCTCTGGTGGTCAGGGGCATTTGTCGATTTTTTTTCCATAGACCCCATTGCCGGTAGTATCAACAGGTACACCGATAAAATTTCAAAAAACCTCCGTACGCATGCTTCAGCCCAGGATTTTGACGGCAACGTTTGGGTGGCAACCGACCGGAAAGGCCTGCAACTTTGGCGCAACGGACGTTATGAACCGCTTCCTTTTCATCATCCGGCGCTGCGCCATTCCGTCCGGCTGATCGAAATACTACCCGACAGTACGCTGGTATTATCCCTGCGTGGTTACGGCTTGCTATTAAGAAGCAGAAACGGACAATTTACCCACCTTACCACCGACGACGGATTGAGCACCAACTGGCTCAGCCAACTCGATATTACCCCCGATGGAGTCATTTATGCATCGTCGAATGCAGGATTGAACATCCTCCGACACACTGCAAACGGAGGCTGGAAGGTGGAAATTATTTCCACCCGGAACGGGTTGCCATCCGATCAGGTGAACGACGTAGCCTGGCTTGGCGCCGAACTCTGGGTGGCCACGGATATGGGGATCGCCCGTTTCCGGAAAAAACCCGCACCGGTTCCGATGCCGGCGCCCCAACTGGAAAACATTCTGATAAATGGCAGTCCGGTGGCATTTTCAGATCATCTGCATCTTCAGTATTGGCAGAATAACCTGGCGCTGCGTTATTTCGCACTGCACTATTGCTCGGACGGGAACATCCTGTACCGTTACCGCTTGCTGGGCGCCGATACCAATTTTATTCGTACCCGCTCCCGGGAAGTGAATTTCCTCCGGCTTGGCCCGGGCAACTACGGCTTCGAGATCCAGGCTCAAACGGAAGAGGGCGACTGGAGTGCTCCCGTACGCTGTTTTTTTAAAATTCAACCGCCCTGGTGGCAAACAGGCTGGTTCAGGCTGGTGATCGCCGCTTTTCTGACGCTTGTCTGCCTGTTTTTTTACCGGCGTCACCTGCGTATCATCCGGCAGGAGGCCGACGAACGGGAAAATATTCGTGAACTGGAGGCGGCGGCGCTGCGGGCGCAGATGAACCCGCATTTCATCTTCAACTGCCTGCAAGCGATCCAGTCGTTTATTGCCCGCAACGAACGGGATGCCGCCGTACGCTACCTCGCCCGGTTTGCCAAACTGATCCGGCTCACGCTGCATGGATCGGTAGACGGCCGGCACACACTGGCGGAAGAAATGTCGATGCTGGAAAACTACCTGTTTCTCGAACAGATGCGTTTTAAGGGCAGTCTGTCGTTCGACATCCAAACGGCGCCCGGCGTCGATCCCGAATCCGTCAGCCTGCCCCCTATGCTCGTACAACCGTTTGTGGAAAATGCTATCATCCACGGTTTGCGCGACCGTGAAAACGGACACGTCGACATCGCGTTCGGCCTTCGGAACGGGTCGCTGGAAGTGACCGTGTCGGACAACGGCATGGGCTTCGCCGATACGTCCGCTACCGAAACACCTAAAAAGCCTTACAACTCGTTAGGCATGATGCTCACGCAGAAGCGGCTGGACGTGCTGGCGGGAGCGGTAAAAATCGAAAGGGAAACGCTGGAAGATGTGGAAGGGAAGGTGGCTGGGGCTAGGGTGCGGTTCGAGGTGCCGGTAGAAACCATATAAGCCCTGAAAGGGCGCAAGCATCAACCCGCGGCAGCGCCGTGGGAGCGCGGCGCGCCAGCGCCACGCAAAAGCGGGGCCGGAGCGAACACGCCCCGGCCCCGCCCGGGGCACTAACTATAAAAACCTGATAATCAGGAAATTACTTCACGTCAGCGAAGAAATCTTTCACTTTGTCTTTGTGAACGATCATCTGCTTGTAAGTGTATTTACCCGTTACCGGATCCTTGACGGCTTTCACCACTTTGACGTGGTCTTTACCGGAACCTGCGTTAGCGGCACGTTGTGCTACACGGGCGTTTTTAGAAACTTTCTTTGCCATAATTCCTCAATATGAAGGAGTGAAAGAATGGGTGATCTTGATGGTGGATGCGCTTACTTGATCTCGCGGTGTACGGTGTATTTGCGCATGATGGAATTGTATTTTTTCAACTCCATACGATCCGGCGTGTTTTTGCGGTTCTTCTGCGTAACGTAACGCGAAGTGCCGGGCAGGCCGCTTGTTTTGTGCTCCGTGCATTCCAGGATCACCTGGATGCGGTTGCCTTTACTTTTCTTTGCCATTGGTAATGAATCTTTTATATGCTAATGCCCGGAAAACCGGGCGGCAAATCTTGAGTGAATTCCGTGTTTAACAGCCGGGCTCGTCGCCGTGGTAGATGATCTCGCCTTTTTTCTCCAGTTTTTTAATGTACTGGTAAAGACCCAGTTTGGAGATGGTGCGCATTGCGGAAGTCGTAACCTTCAAAGTGACCCATTCTCCCGTTTCCGGCATAAAGAATTTTTTGGTCTGCAGGTTCGGGTAGAACCGGCGTTTGGTTTTGCGGTTCGAGTGCGAAACGTGGTTGCCTGTTATCGGTCTTTTACCGGTCAGGTCACATACTTTAGACATTGAATAAAAATTGAAGTGTTCTAGTTGAATTCAAAAAATGAGTGTGCGTCAGAAATCCGACCACACACTCAAACACTTTTAATCGTGGTGACTCCGAGAGGACTCGAACCTCTAACCTTCTGATCCGTAGTCAGATGCTCTATCCATTAAGCTACGGAGCCAATTACGCCGTTTGTTTTCGGGGTGCAAAGATAGTTTCGCACGTTCCTAAAAACCAAATAAGTGTTTTAGTTTTTTTTAAAATTTCGGAAATTTTCTTGAAGTGATCAATTTACCGCGGCCTATACTCATTACGTACACGCCACGCGGCAGGTCGGAAGCGTCATATTCGATGAAATTCGAAGCAAATTGCTGCGGAATAACCTCCCTTTCATACAATTGCTGTCCGAGCATATTGAACACGCGGAATTTGTACGGCAGGAAAGTGGGCGTCTGAAATTCGATACGCCACTGGTTGCCGGGCAGGTCGCGCACGTTGAGGAATTCCAGCGGGCCGACGAGGCCGTTGCACAGTTCGCGGATGGCGTCGACCGAGCGTTCGAGGTCGAGGTAGCCTCCGGTCACCGTCACACCTTCTTCAGAGGGTTCGGGCTGCACATTGTCCAGCATCAGTTCGCGGACGCGCAAGGCGCAGGTTGCGGGCGCGGAAAGGGCATCGAGGGTAAAATTTTCGCACGACATGCTGTACAGCAAGGCCAGCGCCCCCGTCACATGGGGAGCGGCGGCGGAAGTACCGCCAATTGTGCCGTAACCAGGCGTATTGGTGCCGTTGGGCGACAGGTTGGTGGTGGTATATATTTCCTGTCCCGGTGCGCCCAGGTCGATGGAAGTAGCGCCGAAGCCGGTGCTGAGCACTTTTTCACCTGTTTTATCCACATTATTGACGGTAACGAGGTACTGACTGGTACAGGTGGTCGGCATATCGCCCACTACTTCTACGTTGACGTTGGAGTTGGCAGTAGCGCCCACGCTGAGTACGCCGACTTTGCCCAGGGAATCATACATAGCGCACCAGAGTTGGTGGTTTTCTGCCCGCTCGCCGTCGAGACCCAGGGAAGCATTGGTAACCACTACAAATGCGCCCTTGTCGCCGTTGGTCTGGTTGTACAGCAGTCGCATATCGGCGACGTACTGATAGGCAGTGATGATCTCGTCTTCCCACTGCACATCAGCGAGGTTCATCAGTTTTACTTTCCAGTTGACGCCGCTTATACCCACCAGGTTGTTGCCTGCCGCTCCGATAATACCGTTCACCTGCGTACCATGCACGCCCTGGTTGCCGTCATCGTCGGATCCTGTGCGCGGGTTCCAGCCACCGAAATCATCGATGTAACCATTGTCGTCGTTGTCGATACCATCATTCGGGATTTCATTCCAGTTGTACCAGCGGTTGGGCGCCAGATCGGGGTGCGAAAAAAGAGCGCCGCGTTCCAGCACGGCCGCCACGATGGTATCGCCGGCCGGTGTAACGCCGCCCGTAGACGCATCCCAGGCTTTCGGCGCATTGATGAGCGTCATATTATCCTGCCGCCACCATTCCAGGTCGTTGGGTTCGGTGTTGCGTTCCTGCGTTTTATAGTTCAACTGGACAATATCGATGCCCGGATGTTTTCGTGCGAGTGTGATCAGCCGTTCGGCCGGTAGCGCCTGTTCGTCGAACTGAATCAGGTGAATGTGCCATTTTGCAGACACGATCCTTTTCAGGGAAATTCCTGCCGTATTTGAACTAAGGTTATTCAGATCGGCCAGTACTTTTTGAAGATTGGCTTCCGGCGCCAGTTGGATCAGCATTTCACCTGCCCGGCGTATTTCGGGTGTGTTTTCAGCAGGATTGGCCTGTTGCGCCTTTCCGGGAAAAGCCGTTAGAAAGAACGTGACAAACAAAAGCAGGCGGGAAATCATAGATCGTAGTTTTAGTCGAATGAGCATTCAAGAGCGTGTTTTGACCGTTTGGGTTGCCCAAAGGAAGCAAAAATTCCAAAAATGACCGGCTGTAAAATGGAGAAAGTTTTGCCGAAATCAGCCTTTCCCTACTCTTTGCCGCAACGCCTGAAAATATGCGGGCGCCTGTAGCAAACGGCTGCCATACCAGGAAAACATCTCACCATCGACCAGCAATACACTGGCAGCGGGACAAAGTTCACGAATCGCATGCAAATGTTTTTCCGCGAAGGGGTACGGCTCGGAAGAAAGTAATACGACTTCGGGCGCTGCGGCAACCAAGGCATCGGCGCTGATTTCCGGGTATCGCTGCAAGCCGGCAAACACGTTTACAAAACCGGCCCATTGCATCATTTCATCCACAAAAGTGTTCCGCGCCGCCACCATGTACGGCTTTCGCCAGATCAAATAAGCGGCGCGAACGGTTTTAAACGGTTCTTTTTTCAAACCCTCGAAACGCCGTACAATCTCCACCGCAAGCGCTTGTGCCGGCTCCGTTTTTCCGGTCATCCCGCCTACCTGCCGAATCATATCGAGGGCATCTTCCAGCGTGAGGATATCGCTAATCCAGACGGGGAAATGTTTTTGCAGTTCCTCGATTTGCGTTCGTTCGTTTTCTTCCTTGTTCGCGAGTATCAGATCGGGCTGAAGCGCGGCCGTTTTTTCAAAATTGACTGTTTTGGTTCCTCCTACCCGTTGCTTGTTTTGAAACCACTCCGCCGGATGTACGCAGAATTTGGTGATTCCCACCACTTCTTCCTGCAAGCCCAGGTAGGCCAGCAATTCAGTTTGTGAAGGCACCAGCGATACGATGCGCCGAGGGAAGTTGAATTCTTTCATTTTTTGGTGTGATCCGCCGGTTATGGATAAAGATGCAAAATAACCGGCGAACGCTACTGGAGTGAGTTGTGAGTTGTGAGTTGTGAAAAAAACCGATTCATTCAGGTTATATACCTGTCAGACCAAGCGTATCAACGTTCACAACTCACAATTGACAACTCACAACTACAACCCAAACGGTATACTCGTATTCCTGCTCAGCCAGTTAAAAAACTGTCCGGCAAGCGGCGCAGGTTTTCCGTTGGCGCGCGCGATCCGTAGCATCGCCTGGTGGTAGGCCGGATTGAAACGCAAAGTTCGGGGAATGAGCAGGAAGAACCCGCGTGCGCGGCGCATTATTTTTGCCAGCCGCTGCGCCGAATCGGTGCGGGTAGTAATACCGAGCCGCTCGCACAGCGCATCCGGCATCCAGCCCGCCGCAAACCGGTCGAGCCATTTTCCCGGCGCTTTTGGGTGGCGCACAATGGCCTGCGCCATGGCCCGGCAGGCAGGCGTGCTGCCCAGCAGATCGCCGTTCAGCATACTATCAAAATATATTCTAAACGCCAGTAAATCAGCCGGGTACGCCGCTTCCGGGATACCCATGAGCCGTGCGGTGATCTTGCTTTCTTCGTAAAACCGCTCCCGCCAGTCGGCAGGCAGGCCTGGAACTGGCATTTGCTCGAACACACGAATGGTGGTATCGGTCAGCGTCGACAGTACCCATAACAGCAGCCCCGGATCGGTAGCGACAAACGGAACTTCGGCAGATGCGGCCGGGTATTGCCCTTTTATGCCCGAATGAATTTTGTTGAGCCGTTGCGCCGTTTGTTCCGCCTGCTGCCGGTCGCCGAAATAGATGTTTGCCATCGCTTTAAACGTACGAAAACCGCGCCCGAACGGGTCGGACTGAAAATTGCTGTACCGCGCTACACCTTCCGCTACTGCCGGATGCGCGATTTGCAGCAACAAGGCCCGCACGCCCCCCACGATAGGGTACGGTTCGCGGTAAAGTTGCCAGGTGATGGTGTCGGGGCCGAAATAACCGGTAGATAGCATGGTTGAGGTTGTTGAGAATGTTGAGGTTGTTGAGGGGTTGAGGTTGTTGAGGTTGTTGAGGGGTTGAGATTGTTGAGGGGTTGAGGTCGTTGAGGAGGTGAGAGGTTGAGAGGTTGAGAGGTTGAAGGTGCTTCGCTCAAAATATTCAAATAAGTCTGAGCGAAGCACCCTCAACAATCTCAACCTCTCAACTCCTCAACAAACTCAACATTTTAATCAATTGCTGTTGAAGTACCTCCGGATCCGCTGCCGTCACATTGACCAGCGAGAAACCGGGCGCGCCGCCGATATCGAGCCAGCGCCAGCGGAACTGACTCACCGTTTGCGCCTGGCCGTTATCGAACCACCAGGCGGTGTAGAGGATAGGGCTGCCGCTCTTTTGCAGGATCCCGTTATAACACGTTTTACCGTTCACCTGTTGTTCCCACACCTTACCGAACACGTATCCGCTGCCCTGCCAGCAAATCAGCGGACTGTGTTCGGTGCTGTAAAAGCCGCGGATGGGTTTCACATAAATGATCAGACTGTCGGGCGTGTATTTCACGACGCCGTCTTGCAGCAATTCACCGGCACAGTTCACCGGCAGGCCCTGGGGAATAATAGCCGCCACATTGTTTACATGAGAAGAAGTTTCGGAAGTTTCACTCGCCGCCAGCCAGCCGATACAGAGGAAAAGCAAAATATGGGCACCCTGTTTCAGGCGCGGGCGGATCGTTTCGGGTATTGCAGTGGAATTGGAAAATGCGCTTCGCTCCGATCGCCGGAAAAGCCAGCCGATACCGAACCACGCCGGCACAAAAACGTACAGCGTTAGTCCGGCCAGCCCGACAGCCTCGTGCAGCGGATTTTCGGGTAAAATTTTAAACAACACCAGAAAAATGATGCGCAACTGGTTGAAAATCAGGTTCAAAAGCCCCAGGCCGGAAACGACTATCAACAAAGCCGGCCATGAAAGCCGTTTACCCGTGCGCCGCTCCAGCAGGCCCAGCAGGAAAAATCCGAACAGAAACGACACGTCCACCATTTGCAGGCCCATGCAGGCCGGGTCGACGTAAAAATCCTGACCTTCAAACCGGATAAGATTTCCCTCCGCCACAGCATCTTTTCCCAGCCCACGCAGCGCTGTGGCGGCATTTTCACTGAGTTGCAGGCGGATGGCAAAGCCCAGCACGATACTCATTGTTTTGAATACCGCCGTCAGCAGAAATGCCGTGAGTACGGGCGCTTCGTTGATTTTCCCTTTCAGGTTTTCAAAAACGAAACCCGCTGCAAATACCAGCGCCAGGAAGTGAAACGTGCGCGCCGGAATCGTGAGCGCCATCCCAAAACACAGCGCGAACCAAATGGCAAACCGCCAATTCCCTTCACCAGGCCGCCGTACAACAGTGGAAAAAACCATGACCGCCAGGCCTGCCATAAAGGTCACGTCGTTTTGCAGGTAGCCGGCCTGCATCCAGAATACGGTCACTGCTACAAAAAAGAGCAGAAGCAGCCAGGCTTGCCATTCTTTTCCAATGGTTCCCAGTGATCCGTTGTTCCGGTATTTTTGAAAAAATTTCGCTTCTGACATCGCTGTTTTTTTGTGGTTGCATGGGGCCGGGGATTCCCCCGATTCATCGATTGCGATATTATGCGGTCCAGGGAGCCTTGTAGTCATCCGATGACTTGGAGTCATCGGATGACTACAAGGCTCCCTGGACCGCATAATATCCACTAAATTCTCCCCCGCCACGCCAGAAACGCCCCCAAAGTCAGCAGCACGATCAGCGCCCATTCGTGCGGTTCCGGCACGGAACCGGCATTTCCCAGGGAATGCAAACCTTCCGTCGGCTTGATGTTGAAGCGCTCGTAATCCTGCTTCGTTTCCAGCGTCACCAGGCTGCTGACGGGGGTTACCACGTAGGCTTGCTCGGCCAGCCGCACCAGTTCCTCCGGTTCAGAAGTAGCGTTGTTACCCAGTTCCTTCATGATCTTGTTGTAGGCAAATAACCGGAACAAGTGATCGGGCGCCTTCCCGGGCGTAATCGAATCTTTTTCTGTGATCAGCAAGCCGGAGGATGGAATGGCGACCGTGTACATGCCTTCCGGATTTTGCGGAAACGTATTCGTCGTCAGGTATTTATCCAGCAGATCAGAAGACCCTGACGTGCAAAAAACATCCCGCCTTTCTTGCAAGGCGCGGAGGTATGCCGTCATTCCTGCATCGTCGCCGAGGTGAAAAACGCGCAGCAGAGCGGGGTGCCAATCGTTGAGATACCGCGAAAAATCCGAGTTTTCCAGTTCCGACGGCAGCGGTGTCGGCGCAGCGCTTTTGGTGATAACGAGGCTGTTTTCCGGGTCATCGATTTTATAAAACGGGAACAGACTGAAACGCAGGCTGCGCGACTGCTGAAACACGCCGGCTACGTTTTCCTGCGTCAGCAATACCAGTTCGCCGGCCGTGGCAGCCGACACAGGATACCTGCCGATCAGCGCGCGCATTTTTGTCAGTTCGGTCTGTGTCCAGGCTTCGTTCAGATCGAGGTAAATGTGTCTGGGCTGAAACGACTCACTTTGTTTGTTCCAGGGCGAAACGAAATACGCCTTCCCGTCGAAAGAAAAAGAACTGGCAGCCAGGGGCGGCGCTTCGCAGCGCAGCGACCAGTTGTGCCGGTACCGCCCCTCGAACAGGAGAGACGTTCCTCCATTCCCATTTTCAAAATGAACGGGCACTTCGGTGAATTTTCCATTGCCTTCAAAATAAACCGAATCCTGTTCCGAAGCCGTCAGCGCCGATGGGCCGTCGAAACTGATATTTTGGTATTCCAGCGTGCGTTCGTCGTAGCGCAGCGGAGCGGTAATGCCTACCTTGAACCGCCTCGGCATTTCGCGCGTCACCGGAAACACCCGCACGCGTACCTGGTTGCCTTCCTGCCAGAATACCACGGCAGGATCGCGTTGTTCCCGGCCGACGATGGTGTTGTAGGCCTCCTGCGCTTTCGATTTGGCGGTCAGCACGCCCGGCTCTTCCTTGCCGTTGATCCACAGGGAAAGGGCTGTAACTGCACCGCCTTCGGGCAAAAAGAAAGTATAAATGGCCTCCTGCGTTTGGGTTCTTTCGGAATTGTTGAAATTCGTTTGCGCCACCGTCAGCAACTTTTCCGTGTAGGAAAGCCGGTGGCCGGGGTCGAGCAATATGCGGGATTCCACCCGGGTAGTAACGAGGTCATCACCTGCCCACAGACGCTCTTCCATTACATTGCGATGGTCGTATTGCGCGGCGTATATTTTTTTGCACTCGTTATCGTTGAGTTGCGGGTTCGGCGAAACGGCGGCGGCAATCTGCATCAGCGGGTCATTTTCCGAAACACTGTTGCCGAAAAGCCAGAGGTCGCCGCCAAACCTGTTTTGTGAAGGCATTCTTCCTTCCGCTACGGCTTTCAACACGTATCCATACAGGCTGTTGCTTTCGAGGTGCTGACTCACAACCACCCATTTGGGCAGGTTTTGGGGCGTCGTTTCATAATCCAGCGTATGCGCCGATAGTTGACTGCTCAGTTTGTACCACGTGCCGGCAAACAAAACGACCGCCAGCAAAGGCGCCGCAACACCAGCAAAAGCCGGCCAACGCATCCCGTTGTCTTCCCGGATGGCATTTCTTAAAATGAGTACGAGGTAAATGGTGAAAACCAGGGGTATGATAGCATGGAACGTAAGGCCGAAAAACCAGAACGCCACCAACCCCATGGCCGATAACGGCAACAACGCGATGGAATAATAGGCAAATAACACGGCCGTAGCACCCAATACGAACCACAATACCCGGCGTGCATACATTCCCATCCGGTCCTGCCATGCAAAAGCGATACAGGCCAGTCCGGAAATGCCGATATGCCAGTTCAGCCAGGCAGCGCTGGGTCGGAAAATATCGATTTCCCGATTCAACGCGAAACAACTAACCATCCAGAGCAGCAGCAACAACAGCATCACCGGATAATCGACCCGACGCGCACCGAACATCCACCAGCGCAGGCGCCCGGCCGACCACAGTATGACCATGTATAGCCAGACGAAGACGTAATTGAGCAGGAAAAAATCCATCAGCGTGCCCCCGCCTGTTCTGGTCGGCGACCAAAAAAACAGCCCTAAGGAAATGGCCAGCAATACCAAACCTGTTATGTACACCCTGTCTTTCAAGGGGTTATACTTTTCGACGGCTGGGTCGGGCTCGTTGTTGTGATCGAGTAAATCGGTGTGGAAAGGAAGTATTGTATCCATATTCAAATAACTTTGAGATGCAAAGTTATTCGTTTTTATTTACTGCGCAAGAGGGGCTGCTGATTTTGACGGCTGATTATGTAACTTTTGTTTTGATCGGCTACGCCGCTCGAAGAGGGTTGGGGACGCGGATTGTGCGGATTGTGCGGATTTAAATGGATTTTTTTGTGGCCTGACGGCCACTATTGATTCTAAACACAAAGTGCACAAAGGGGTTGCACAAGGTTCACAACGTGTTGTACATCACGCCTTTGTGAACCTTGTGCAACCCCTTTGTGCACTTTGTGGTAAAATAAAAAAACTCCGCCGAAGGCGGTTCAAATCCGTTTAAATCCGCATCATCCGCGTCCCATCCTGCTTACAGCCATCCCAAAAACGGCTCTTCCAGAATCTTCTTCACTTCCACCAGGAAACGTGCGGCGTCGCCGCCATTGATCACGCGGTGATCCCAGCCGATGGTCATAGGCATCATCAGGCGCGGCTCGAAGGTTTTGGATTCTTCGTTCCACACGGGTTCCATTTGTGCGGCCACAACGCTCAGGATGGCTACTTCCGGCCAGTTGACGATGGAAATCATATTGGTGCCGCCGATGGCGCCGATATTGGAAATGGTAAACGTACCGCCGGTGATGTCCTCCATTTTGAGTTTGCCGGCTTTGGTACGGGCGCTCACGTCGGCCAGGTCGATGGAAATTTCCGTCAGCCCTTTCCGGTCGGTGCTTTTGATATTGGGCACGAACAGGCCGTTGGGCGTATCCACGGCAATACCGACGTTGATGTATTTTTTATAGATCACCTCGTTCGTTTCCGGGTCGAGGCTGGCGTTGAATTGCGGCATTTTGCGCAGCACGGCCGTTACGGCTTTGGTCAGGATGGCCGTCATGGTCAGGCTTCCGCCCGCGGCTTTCACCTGATCCTTGTACTGCTGGCGCAGGGCTTCTACTTTCGTGATGTCGGCTTTGTCGGCGATCCAGGCATGCGGGATCGTGTTGGTAGAATACGACATCGCCTCGGCCGTTTTGATGCCGACGTTGGTTTGCGCCTTGCGTTCCGTTTCGCCGAATTTCGAAAAATCGGGCAAGGGTTTTCTTTTGATACCCGCACCACCCGTAGCAGCAGCACTTCCGCCGCCGGTATCGATTTTGCGTTTTACAAAATCCACCACATCTTTATAGGAAATGCGGCTGGCACCTTCGGCCGGGCGCACATCCGACAAATTGATACCCAGTTCTTTGGCGCGTTTGCGGGCCAGCGGCGAAACACGGATTCCTGTAGCGGCCTGCTGGCCGTCGGAGGAAACGGGTTGGGCAGCCGGAGCGGCCTTCACTTCCGGAGCAGCAGCCGGTTGTGCAGGCGCAGGAGCAGCGGCGGCTGTTACAGGAGCCGCTACCGTAGCCGAGGCGCCTTCGCGTTTCATTCTCAAAACGGCGGAGCCTTCGGTAACGTCATCGCCTTTTTTTACAAGAACTTCTTCCACCACACCGTCAGCGTCGACGGGCATTTCGGCATCCACTTTGTCGGTGCCGATGACCATAACGATCTGATCTTTAGTCACTTTATCGCCGGGTTTGACCATGATTTCGGTCACTTTACCGGTTACACCGTCGCCAAGTGAAGGCAATTTGAATTCATAAGCGGACGTAGCGGCGGCGGTTGCAGGTTGTGCTGCGGGAGCCGCAGCGGCCGGTGCTGCCGGCGCCGCAGGTTGCGGTTGTGCGGGAGCGGCGGCTTCTTTCGGCGCAGGCGCTTCTGCGCTGGCATTCCCGCCTTCCAGACGGATCACAACGGTGCCCTCCCCTACTTCGTCACCTTTTTTTACCAGAATTTCCGACACTACGCCTTCCTGGTCGATGGGCATTTCGGCATCTACCTTGTCGGTGCCGATGACCATGACGATCTGGTCTTTCGTGACTTTATCGCCGGGTTTGACAAGAATTTCGGTCACTTTACCCGTCACACCGTCGCCCAGGGAAGGGAGTTTATATTCGTAAGCCATGCGCTAAATTGTTGTTTGTAATAAAGAGGATTTTGAGGCTGGCAAAGATGGGGCAAGTTTGGGAAAGTTTTGAATAGGATTGGAAGGATTTTAAAGGATTGAGAAGATTCTCCTTTCGCTTCCTTATTTCCGGAAACCCCGAAAATCCCATAAATCAAGTCCTTCCAATCCTTTAAAATCCTTCCAATCCTGTTCAATCCGAACCAACTTCGCACTGACGACTTCGCACTTCGCACTATTTCCCATCCTGCCCGATCACCCTGAATTCCGTCCGCCGGTTCAACTGGTATTCGGCTTCCGTACACGGCACGTCGTCGTTGCAGTTATTGATCGGTTTGGACTCGCCGTAGCCGCGCGCCACGAGGCGTTCGCGGGCAACACCCTGCTCGATCAGCCACTGCACCACACGGTCGGCGCGGCGCTGGGAAAGATCGAGGTTGTATTCGGCGGGACCGCGCGCATCGGTATGAGAGGCTATTTCGATGCGCAGTTCGAGGGTTTCCTGTAGAGTACGGAGCAGTTTTTTCAAATCGGGCAACGATTCTTCCCGGAAATTGACCTCGTTGAAATCATAGTACAGATTGACCAGAAAGCCTTCCGAGCCGCGTTTCCACACCGGATGCTCCGGCGCACTGGGTACGCCGTCGGCCAGCAGCACGCCGTTTTGTACTTCCAGCCCGTTGCCAAGGCTGAATGTGGCCAGGCTGCCGTCGGCGTTTTCGTACATGCCCGACAACTCGTTGTATTTGGGACCGGCAGGCGCAGCCGGTTCCGTTTTTTGTTCGACGATAAACCCGTCGGCGTCGCGGTAAGGTTGCAGGCTGAGGTTGGCTTTTAAAACGACCTTATCGGACGTCAGCCCTTTGGTGCAAAAGCCATCTGCGGAATCCGTGATGTAGCCCTGCCGTTCGGCTTTTACCTTGTAGCAGCAGTCGCGGTCGAGTTTGAATTTGTAGCGACCGTCGGGGCCGGTCACGACAGGTTCCGCTGCTGGTTTGCCACAATCGTTGGTGACAGACACCTTCGCGCCGTCGGCCGGCATACCATCAACCATATCGAACACGATGCCTTGCAGGATATAATTGCTTTGTTTTTGAAGAATGATTTCAAGTCGCATCGGGTATTCGGTGGAAGTACCGGCGCAGCCGTTCATCTGGGCTCCGTCGTACCCTTTCCGGGAGGCTGTAAAATCATTGCAATCCGAGGGGCGCATGTCGAACGCAATTTTGCCATCGGCGCCGGTCGTCATCGTCAGGCCCGATTGTACGCTGCTGACGGTTACGCCGCTCACCGGCTGGCGGGTCATTTTATCCAGCACCACGATTTCCACCGGTACCGCCGTTTTTTGAAACCCGTAAATATCGTCGCGCCCGGCGCCACCGCTGCGGTCGGAGGTAAAAAAGCCCCAGGAAAGGTCTGGGCCGAACGTAATGGCGAAGTCGTCGTGGGTGGAATTAACCGGCGCTCCCAGGTTCACTGGCAGGTTCCAGGCGTTCTGGTCCTGCTGGGTGGCATAAAAAATATCGAGTCCGCCCAGCCCCAAATGGCCGTTGGAAGCAAAGTACAGGCGGTTATTGGGGGCCAGGTAAGGAAAAATTTCATTGCCTTCGGTATTAATCACCGGCCCCAGATTCACGGGCGGCGTCCATTGTCCGTCTTTAAACGTGCTGACGTAAAGGTCCATTCCGCCGTATCCGCCGGGCATGTTGCTGGAAAAATAGAGGCGGCGGCCGTCGGGTGAAAGGGTCGGATGCGCCACATGGTATTCATCGGAATTAAACGGCAACCCCTGCACGTCTTTCCAGTCGTGCGAGGCTACGTTCCAGTGACCCACGAAGATTTTCAGTTTCACCAGCCCGTCTTCACTGCGGCCCGTTTTGCCTTCGGAAAAACTGTTCCGGGTAAAATAAATGGTTTGACCGTCGGCAGAAACGGCCACGGCAGCCTCATGAAAACGGGTATTGAGCGTGTTGGAATATTTTGCCGGGTTGCCGTAAGCGAAATCGCCGGGTTGCTGGCCATTGGGCGTAAACCCCACGCTGTACAGTTCGGAAAACGGGTTGCCCGTCCACAAACTGGTGCGTTTGATCATATTTCCCCGGTCGCGATCGCTGGCAAATATGAGCGTATTGTCCACCACCGCCGGGCTGAAATCGTCGAGGTCGGAATTAAAAGGCAGGTTCCGAACGGTGTAAATGTCTTTGCCTTTGTTCAGCAGTTCCGTCTGCCGGTCGCAGGAAGAAGCCAGGAACTGTGCGCGTGCATCGTCGGGGTTTTCCTGTAGGTATTGTGCAAACCAGGTTTTGGCCTGGTCGCACTTGCCGTTGATTTGCAGCACCATGCCGTAGTTCAGGCGATGAACGGCTTTTGCCTGCGGCAACTGCACCACAAGCGCGTACCAGTGCTCGGCATTTTCAGAATCATTGGTCTTGCGGTAACATTCCGCCAGGTTGATCATGGCTTCCGGACTGTCTTCTTTTTCCAGCACTTCCCGGTACAAACCGATAGCGGACACGTAATCCAGTTCGCGCATGGCGTTGTTGGCACGCACCAGCCGCGATTGCGCCCAGGCGGCTGCGGGAAGCAAAAACAACAGAAAAAGAAAACAGACTTTCGGACTTTGATTCATATGATTTGGGTAACGTTGAAGGGGGAGTGTTTCGTTTTTTGCGTCGGCATTTACAAAAACCTGATTATCAAACTTTTGCCAAACACCATACACAAAAAACCAAACACGCTAGTAGAAGGCGCCTGTCAAAAATAACGCGGCGAAGAAACTTTTTTCACTTTGATATCGAATTCATAACCTACGACAATTTCCAGTGAATTGGTTGCCGCCTGCCGCAATTGACTCAGGGTCAGGTCGTATGCCGCGCCGAACCGCAAACCGTTCAGCAGGTAGTACATGGCCCACACATTGGCGGATGACGCGGAGGACCGTTTCATTTCCACCGCGGTGCGCCACGATGCACCGACGCGCAGCGTCTGGTTGAAAAATACCGAACAATCCAGATCCAGTTCTGTTGGCGAACCGATGTTCTGAAACGTTTCATCCCGGCGGAAAGAACTGAACCAGCCCGTGCTTTTCAGCAGCAAAGCGGGTTTGATCTGCACTCTCCCATTGTCGGCCAATGGAAACGTAGCCCCTACAGTTGTGTAATAATGCCGGTACGTTTTGGCATAAAACGCATAATCGCCGCCCGCCGCCCGCCGCAGATCATGCTCCACGATGCGCGGACTGCTGATGCCCGCATAAAACCGGTCGCCGTATAAAAAAAGCCCGACGCCGACGTTGGGCAGCCAGCGGCTCTGGTTGTTTTGAAATACGCCGTCGATGCCGTCTTCCAGCAAAATATCGAACCAGTCACCGTGCCAGTTGGCCAGACTGGCCTGCAATCCAGCCGACAACTGCATATGCGCGCCGACCGGGAACCGGTATGCGTAAGCGGTTGATAAATCGAATGTTTCCGAGGGGCCGATCTTGTCGTGTGTCAGGGTGCCGCCCAGCGCGATCCGGTTGTTCGCCAGCGGCGAATGAATGCTCAGCGATTGGCCCACCGGCGCGCCGTCGAGGCCCAGCCATTGCTGCCGGTGCGTAACCGACATAGCCAGGTGGTCGCTGGTACCTGCACAAGCGGGATTGAACAGCAGGTTATTAAAAGTAAACTGGGTCAGCATCGGATCTTGCTGCGCCTGCAAACCGAAGGGCGACAAACATCCCAGCAAACCAAGAAAAAGTAATGTTTTTTGCATGAAAAAACCGCGTTTTTGAGCAGTACAACTAAAAAACCGGCAGCGGCAGGATTACGGTGCGTTTGAAAATTTCAAACACCCGCTTAGACGTATAATTGTGCCAAAAAGCACAAAATCACACAGTCAGAGGATTATTTTTAATAATATTAACGTTCCTGTGGGACGAAGGTTGTTGAGGGGTTGAGGGGTTGAGATTGTTGAGGGTGCTTCGATCAAGGCATTCAAGCAGGTCTGAGCGAAGCACCCTCAACAATCTCAAACCCTCAACATTCTCAACAAACATCCCCCTCCTTTCCATTAATTCCGCAAAATTCGCAAAAATTTGCAGATGCTACTACTCTCCGACATCCGGATTTATCCGGTAAAATCCATGGGCGGATTTTCCGTTCCAGAAGCCCTAGCCGGTCCGCGCGGCCTACAGCATGATCGCCGCTGGATGCTGACCGACGAAAACGGCCGCTTTATTTCCCAACGCGAAATACCGGACATGGCTTTGCTGGGTACGGCCGTGGACGATGCTTTTTTGCATATTTTCCGGAAAAACAACCCGGAACAGGAAATCCGAATCCCTTTGGAATATCCGGCCGGCACGCTGCCCGAGATCGCTGTGCAGGTTTGGGATGATACCTGCCGGGCGCAGGTGCTTCCTGCCAAAATAAACAATTGGTTATCAACGGAATTGAAACAAACAGTGCAACTGGTGTATATGCCCGACACCACCCGGCGCGACACCGATCCGGCATACACGCCGGAAGGTTTTTACGTGAGTTTTGCCGACGGCTATCCGTACCTGATCATCGGTCAGGCTTCTCTCGATGCACTCAATGACCGGCTGGATATCCCGCTGCCGATGAACCGGTTTCGCCCCAATTTCGTGTTCACCGGCGGCGCTCCGCATGAAGAAGACGACTGGTCGGATTTTTCCATCGGCGGCGTGCAGTTTCGCGGTGTAAAACCCTGCGGTCGCTGCATTATTACCACTACGGATCAGGAAACGGCAGAGCGGGCGGCAGAGCCGCTGAAGACGCTGGCAACCTACCGGCAGAAGGGAAAAAAGATCCTGTTCGGGCAGAATGTGATCCTGACTGGGGCGGAAGGTGTGGTTCGGGTAGGAATGGAGGTGAAAAAGTTGTGAGTTGTGAGTTGTGAGTGGGCCGGCCGGAAGTTTGTAAAGAAGCCGGGAGAGAGGTATCATGATGAGGTCAATTATCAATGTTCGTTCGTCATAAGCGACCCGGTCGCTCGGTGGTACAAACATTTTCAACCAGCCAGGCATTCGTTTCTATTGTCCTTTTTCTTGATAAAAAGGACCAAAAATCAAGGCTTTATTCAAATCCTGCGATTTTGCTTGCCATTTCCGACGGGTTCGCACCCAAACTCGCCCCGCTTGCAGCGGGCCTCAAACATGGGTGCTCTCTACCGCCTCCAATGGCGCAAAATCGGGATTTGAATAAGGCCTGTCCCAATAAATCATGGCGATATTTGTCTGTTTACATCCTTGCAGGACCTCCCTTACAAACCAGGCACTAGTAGAGATGTTGCGCCCAAATAACCAATAACGAATATGGGTTGACCGCGTTCCCACGATCAACCCATAAACCCATAAACTTATAAACCCATAAACTTATAAACCAACAACCTATCGGTTCATCGACTCCAGAAACTCCTCGTTGCTGCTCGTGTGCATCATGTGTTTTTTCATGAATTCCATCGCTTCCTCCGGCTTCATATCGGCCAGGTGGTTGCGCAGGATGAACATTCGGGAGAGGGTATCCTTGTCGAGCAGCAGATCCTCACGACGTGTGCTCGATTTGGTGAGGTCGATCGACGGATACATGCGGCGGTTGGCCAGGTTGCGGTCGAGTTGCAGTTCCATGTTACCGGTACCCTTGAATTCCTCGAAGATAACCTGGTCCATTTTGGAACCCGTATCGATCAGGGCCGTGGCCAGAATCGTAAGCGAGCCGCCGTTTTCAATAGCACGGGCAGCACCGAAGAACTTTTTCGGTTTTTGCAGGGCCGTGGCTTCCACACCGCCGGAGAGCACCTTACCGGAAGCCGGGGCCACGGTATTGTAGGCACGTGCCATACGGGTAATGGAGTCGAGCAGGATCACGACGTGGTGGCCGCATTCGACCATTCTTTTTGCTTTTTCCAGCACGATATTGGCGAGGCGGGCGTGGTTGTCGGCCGTTTCGTCGAAAGTAGACGCTACCACTTCCGCTTTCACGCTGCGACGCATATCGGTTACCTCCTCCGGGCGTTCGTCGATCAGCAATACGATCACGTAACATTCGGGGTGGTTTTTGGTAATCGCATTGGCGATATCTTTCAGCAGGAAGGTTTTACCCGTTTTCGGCTGCGCCACGATGAGTCCGCGTTGTCCTTTACCCAGCGGGGTGAACAGTTCGATGATCCGGTTGCCGAAATCGCGGCCGGTCGGACTGATCAGCAGGTTGAATTTGGACGTAGGGAACAGCGGCGTCAGGTAGTCGAACGGTACGCGGTCGCGCACGTCTTTCGGATCCAGGCCGTTGATCTTGGCCACTTTCAGCAGGGCGAAGTATTTTTCGCCTTCTTTCGGCGGGCGGATAGCGCCGCGCACGGTGTCGCCGGTTTTCAGGCCGAACAGTTTAATCTGCGACGGCGACACGTAAATATCGTCGGGACTGGTCTGGTAATTATAGTCGGGCGAGCGCAGGAAACCATACCCATCGGGCATCATTTCCAGCGTACCCAGGCCTTCTACCACGCCATCCAGTTCCACGTCGAATTTTTCTTTCGGCATCAGCGGCATCACCTCAGCCTGTTCCGTGTAGGGAGTATCCGCATCGGGGCGGGTTTCCTGTAGCGGGGCGGCGTTCTGGCGGCGTTGAACGAGCATTTCCTCGTCCTCCTCTTCGCCGTTTGCCGGTGCTACAAATTCTTCCTCCTCGAGGTTTTGCAGGCGTGTTGCTTCCGGATCTACCAGGCCCGGGTTGCCGGGGCGCTGATCGCGGTTGCGGTTGCGGTCGCGGCCTTCCCAGCGGTCGCGGCGTCGGTCGTCGCGGCGCAGATCGGGGTTCCAGCGTTCGCGGCCCTGCGGGTTGTCGCGGCGTTGCTGCTGCTGGTTGGGGTTTTGATTGGGATTGGGGTTTTGCTGCGGGCGTTGTTCGCGGGCAGGCTGGTTGGGGTTTTCGCGGGGTACGTCCTGCTGTGGCGGACGTTGTTCGCGGTTTTGTGGTTGCTGCTGCGGGTTATCGCGGCGCTGCTCCTGTGGCGGGCGGGCAGGCTGATTGGGTGCACTGCGGCGCTGGTCGACGGCGGGGCGCGGCTGTCGCGGGTCCTGGCGTTGTGGGCGCTGAACGGGTGGTTCGGGCGCTTTTTCGTCAGTACGCGGTTCATCCGGCATGTTTTTTTCGACGTTGTCGTCGCCCATCATTTTTACTACTTTGCGGGGGCGGCGGCCAGTTTGCGGATTGGGTTCATCTACGACGGGCACGTCTTTGTTGGCCGATTTTTTTTCAATCAGCGCTTGTTCGTCGAGGATTTTGTAGATCAGGTCTTGTTTGGCGATTTTGGCGGCGCCTTTGATACCCAGTTTCTGGGCAATTTCTCTGAGTTCAGTGACCAGCTTATCGTTGAGCTGCAATATGTCGTACATGGTGGGGAAAAAAAGTAGTTAGCATCATAGCGCGCATACGCCAAAGAGGAGGCGTTTCGGAACGCATACGTGAGGTAGGAAATGAGAGTTGAACAAAAAATGTGAAATCGAATGTTGATTGAAAACTTTCCGGTGCAGTCGCCTGGTGTGGCCCGAAAGGATTTGATGGGGGAACTTAAACAGACAAATACGAATTATGGATGTGTACGCTGGAAAAACCGCCCGAATATCCTTCCGAAGGAAAACAACGCCTGCATTGCGCAAAAACCACCTTGGTATGGGTAATAAATTCGGGAGACGGCAGGTACCAATTTTTGGAATTGAACGCTGCAAAGATAAGCCTGTTTTGAAATTCGCTCTATCTTGCGCCGTTTTTTTCAACGTTCCTGCTATATTTTACAAAAATACATGCTGCCATTTGTGTGCCAGACAAGTTTTTGTAAATATGTAAAGTCAAACGATTGAAATGAAAAATTGTTGCAAACGCCCTTTCTGATTCATTTCACACACCGCACCCGGCCCGGTACAAGGGCTTCAAACTCATACGGAACTATGCTCCAACTTAAAGTCATCAGAGAAGATAAACAGCGCATTATCAATGGTTTGCGCAAGAGAAACTGGACCGCCCAGCAGGTGAAAATCATCGACGACATCCTGAAAAAAGATGACGAGCGCCGCGCCAACCAGAAAGAACTCGACGATACGCTGGCCGAACAAAACCGCCTCGCCAAACAAATCGGCGCCCTCATGGGCCAGGGTAAAAAAGAGGAGGCCGAAACCTTGAAAATCCAGGTAGCGGAACTGAAAACCCTCACCAAAACCCTCGAAGAACGCACCGGAAGCATTCAGCAGCAACTCGACAACATGCTGTACTCGGTGCCCAACTGCCCGCACAAAAGTGTGCCCAAAGGCAAAACGCCCGAAGAGAACAAGGTGGCCAAGGACTGGAAAAAACCTTTCCCCGCCCTGCCCGAAGACGCGCTGCCGCACTGGGAACTCGCTAAAAAATACAACCTCTTCGATTTCGAACTGGGCGTAAAACTCACCGGATCGGGATTCCCGGTTTACCGCGGCAAAGGCGCCCGGCTCCAACGCGCGCTCATCCAGTTTTTCCTCGACGAAGCCGTGAAAGCGGGTTATGAGGAAATCCTGCCGCCGCTGCTCGTCAACGAGGAAAGTGCCCGCGCCACCGGCCAGTTGCCCGACAAGGAAGCGCAGATGTACAAATGCGACGAAGACAACCTTTACCTCATTCCCACCGCAGAGGTGCCGGTGACGAACATCGTACGCGGCGACATTATTCCGATCAAGGACCTGCCAGTGACCATGACCGCCTACACGCCCTGCTTCCGCCGCGAAGCCGGCGCCTGGGGCGCACACGTGCGCGGCCTCAACCGCGTACACCAGTTCGACAAGGTGGAACTGGTACGCGTCGAGCACCCCGACAATTCGTACAAGGCCCTGGAAGGTATGGTGCGCCACGTCGAAAAACTCATGAACAAACTCGAACTGCCCTTCCGTATCCTGCTGCTTTGCGGTGGCGACATGGGGTTCAACTCGGCCAAAACCTACGACTTCGAAGTGTGGTCGGGCGCGCAGAAACGCTGGCTGGAAGTGAGTTCGGTATCGTGCTTCGAAACGTTCCAGAGCAACCGTATGAAACTGCGTTTCCGCGATGCCGAAGGCAAAATCGAACTCGCGCACACGCTCAACGGATCGGCGCTGGCGCTGGCGCGTATCGTGGCCGCACTGCTGGAAAATAACCAGACGCCGGAGGGAATTACCATTCCGAAAGTGCTGCACCGGTACACGGGATTTAAAATGATTTAAGATTTGATGCTGCTTGCGCAGCACCTTCGTAGAGTTAATGGCAACGCGGATGACGCGGATAAAGCGGATTGGCGCGGATTTTTAAAAGGTGTCAATACAGGGCACAACAAAAATTTAGCGGATTTTGAAACTGCTGTTTTCAAAAAATCCGCGTCAATCCGCTTTATCCGCGTCATCCGCGTTGCCATTAACTCTACGAGGGCACTCTACGAACCATATCACAAAAAAAACAATCCATCCTTACCCTACATGCAAGCAGACAGTTTTGAAGTGATCGGCGGCCGGCCGCTCGGCGGCGAACTCCACCCCCAGGGCGCTAAAAACGAAGCCCTCCAGATCATCAGTGCCGTACTCCTCACCGACGACGAGGTTACCATTTCCAATGTACCCGACATCCTCGACGTCAATAAACTCATCGAACTGCTGCAAGGCCTGGGCGTGACCGTAGAGCGTCTGGCGCCCGATACCTACAAATTTTGCGCAGGCACGGTCGATATTGACTACCTGCGTTCCGACAATTTTATGCGCGACGCCCAGCGCCTGCGCGGTTCGGTCATGCTGATCGGCCCCTTGCTGGCGCGCTTCGGCCGCGCTACCCTGCCCAAACCCGGTGGCGACAAAATCGGTCGCCGTCGCCTCGACACGCACTTTCTGGGTTTCCAGAAACTGAGCGCCGAATTCAAGTACGACGACGACAAGGATATCTACTACATCGAGCAACCGCCGGGCGGACTGGTGGGCACGTACATTCACATGGACGAGATCAGCGTGACCGGCACCGCCAACGTGGTGATGGCCGCCGTGCTGGCCCAGGGTAAAACCACCATCTACAATGCCGCCTGCGAGCCCTACGTGCAGCAACTCTGCCGTATGCTCCAGCGCATGGGCGCCAACATCAGCGGCCTGGGCTCCAATATGCTCCAGATCGAAGGCGTGGAAAAACTCGGCGGCACCAGCCACCGCTGCCTGCCCGATATGATCGAGATCGGCTCTTTCATCGGACTGGCCGCTATGACGCAATCGGAAATTACGATCAAAAACGCCGGCATCGAGCATCTCGGCATCATTCCCCACACCTTCGAACGCCTGGGCATCCGGATCGAACAGCGGGGCGACGACCTGCACATCCCTGCACAGGAACGTTACGAGATCAGCACGTTTATAGACGGTTCCATCCTTACGATTTACGACGCACCCTGGCCGGGTTTCACGCCCGACCTGATGTCGATCATTCTGGTAACGGCCACACAGGCGCGCGGCAGCGTTTTGATCCACCAGAAAATGTTCGAAAGCCGCCTGTTTTTTACCGACAAACTGATCGACATGGGCGCGCAGATCATTCTTTGCGACCCGCACCGCGCCACGGTCATCGGCCTCGACCGGCGTTATCAGTTGCGCGGTATCGAAATGACCTCGCCGGATATCCGGGCCGGGCAGGCGCTGCTGATTGCGGCGCTGTCGGCCAAAGGGAAAAGTGTGATCCACAACGCGCACCAGATCGACCGTGGTTATCAGCATATCGATGCGCGACTGAATGCGATCGGAGCGGAGATCCGGCGGGGATAAGCCTCCTGGAAATACCGCCGAATACGTCCGTTTGACCGTCAGACCGGTACCGTTACAGGTCGAATAGGTCTTCCGGACCGCCGATCCCGTTCTTTATCCCGGCTAATACGTCCGTTTGACCGTCAGATACGTCTTTTATGTATCCAGATAGGTAGAATACCTGTTCTAATACGTCCGTTTGACCGTCAGATACGTCTTTCACGTATCCAGAGAGGTAGATTACGTGTCTGGATACGTGAAAGACGTATCTGACGGTCAAACGGACGTATTAGACGGGATAAATAACGGGTTGTACCCTCTGGAAGACCTATTTGGCGGTCAACACAACGCGTTCGGCAGTCAGTTGTAATAAAGTCAAACCGGTAAATCATGTGGCTTTGTCTGGTTTTTATTGGGAAAAGGTGACACGTGAATTGCTACCTCCCGCCCCTTCTTTACATGCACACGTTTGTGATTTGCAGCGAGGCCGAAGGTTACCTTCTTTCCGGATCTTTTACCCCTAGTACATTATAAAGCACATACTGGGTAATGGTAGCTAACAGCGAAATACCGATTGCCATTTTCCAATGTCGGGAAACGATGGTTGATATAGCATCTGTAGAGTGGTAAAAGTAAATCTCTAACAGCACAAAAGCGACTACATAAATGATTATTCCAGCGAAGAAGCCAAGAGCAAGTTTTTGAAATTTCATTTTTTAAAATTTGAATTGAATTGGGATAATGGCAACAATTGTTTTTTACTTCTTTTTCAGGAGTTTCAGGTAATCCTCCTTAGAATAACTTTGACAAAAATACTGTCCGCCTACCCTCGAAAAAAGGAACCAAAAGTTGAATTTCAGACGAATTTGGTTGAATTTCAGGTTTTCATGCCCTTGTGTTTCGCCTGGCCGATTATATTTGTCCTTCATCCCCCCCGCACGCACTTCATTTATCACCTAAAGAACTCACCGCATGCCGCTTACACAACTACCCGAAAAAATCCGGGCGATCCGGCGTTTGCTGCATCTCCGGCAACACGACATGGCCGAACGCCTCGGTATCTCCATCGAGGCATACAGCAAGATGGAGCGCGGCAAAACCAGGCTGCACCTGGAGCGGTTGCAGCAAATCACGGGCATTTTCGGCATGGAAACCACTCAAATGATGACGCTGAACCTGGAAGAACTTTTGCCGCTGCTCCGGGAGAAAAAGAACCCCGCGCATTTCCCCGTTTCCCCCTAATATTGCTGCCTGCCAAGTCAACACTTTCACGAGCACCATGGAAAACCCGACCGATGCCGAGCAGGCATCCTCCGAACAGCCGGAAAAGAAAAAAATAGTCTGTCCGAACTGCGAAAAAAAGATCTCGCGTAATGCCGTTTTTTGTCCGAAATGCGGGCAAAGGCAGGTATCCGGCAAGATTAAAATGAGAGACCTGCTCATCCGGCTCTGGAACACGACGTTTCATCTGGAAAGCAAATTCCTGCGCATGGTGTGGCACCTGCTGATCCCGGCCAAGGTCACCATCGCCTATTTCAAAGGGCAAATCAAACGCTACCCCCACCCGATCCAGTTTTTCCTGGTGTGCATGTTCTTTTTCCTGCTGTATGTGAGCGCGCGCGGGAAGGGCGGGCCCGACATGAATCTGTTCGCGCTGTTGAAAATGGAGGAAAACCAGCAGAGCATCAAAGGCAAGGTGGAATTGGCGGAAAGCATCCGCCTGCACTGGGATTCCATTCCGCAAAGGTTGCGTACGCCTCCGGCGAGGCAGGCGCTGGATACGGTGCTGCACCTGGCGATGAAGGACCTGGATTTCTGGGAAAAAGACAGTCTGGGCATTATGGAAGGCGGATACCGTTTTATTCTGAAGGGGTCGTACCGTTTTGCCAACCGGGATTTACTTAAAATGACACCCGATTCGCTGTTGCAGTATTACCATGTGGAGCCATGGCTGGACCGGCTCCTTATCCGGCAAAGTCTGAAAGCCTCGCAGGATACGGCGGCGGTTGCGCGGTCGTGGATCGGTTCGTTCACGTGGATTTTGTTGTTCCAGATTGCCGTCATGTCTTTCTGGCTGAAAGGGATGTACCGCCGCCAGAAGCGTTATTTCGTGGAGCATTTTGTGCTGCTAATCCACCTGCATTCCGGCTTTATTTTTCTGCTGACGCTGATCAGCGTACTGCGCACTTATCTGCACCTGAATTTCATCTCCCGTTCCCTGTCGCTGTGGTGGCTGCTCGTGGCCACGCCCCTGGCGATGTATTTTTACTACGGTCAAAGCAAAAGGAAAACGTTTCTTAAATTCCTGATTTTCTGCTTTTTGTACCTGCTGATGTTTTTTGTGGCGCTGCTGTTGAGTATGTTGTTCAGTTTTTTGTTTTTCTGAATAAATGACGCTTGGGTTAGATGCCTCGTTCAAGTCATCCGATGACTTAAAGTCATCGGATGACTTGAACGAGGCATCTAACCCAAGCGTCATTTATTTAGTATTCAAACCGCCAAAGCGCTCTCTTCCCTGCCCTTGTTTTGCACATAAGCGCGGTGCTGCGTCCCCCACTCGCTGAGCGCTTCCACGACGGGCATCACGGTCCGGCTGTATTCGGTCAGTTCGTATTCCACAATGACCGGCGTTTGCACGTACACGTTGCGCTTGATGAAGTCGTTCATCTCCATCTCTTTCAACTCATTGGACAACACCCGGGCGGAAATACCGGCCACGGTGCGTTGCAGGTCGTTGAAACGCCGGGGCCCTTCCATCAGGGCTACGATGATGCGGAGTTTCCATTTTCCGCCGATGGCATACAGCGCGTCACCGACGGCGGCCAGGCGGGCGTTGCAAGCGGCGATGGTATGTGGTTGATTTGCAAGCATTTTGTGAGTGGTGAGTGGTGAATTGTGAGTGATATAGACCATAGTGAGCCTCTAATACTCACAACTGACAATTCACCACTCACTAAAAGGTTACCGCTAACCTTTCAGTAACTACTAACTTTTAGTAAGCAAATGTACATAGGTTTGCACCGGATTTAAAAATTGAAAAAAATGAAATTTAAAAAAATTATCACCCTCGTCTTTACCGTACTGGCTGTAGGTATGGTCGTACTCAGCGGGATCATGAAACTTTCTGCCAATCCGGAACTGGTCGCTAAAATGTCGGAGATCGGTATCGGTCCTTACATTCCTGTGCTGGGCATCATGGAAATCACCTTCGCTGCCCTGTTCGCCTGGCCCAAAACAATGCGGATCGGATTCCTGTTGTTGTCCTGTTATTTTGCAGGCGCCCTGGCCACGGAACTGTCGCACGCCATGCCGTTCAATGCTTTGCTCCCGATGGGACTGGTGTGGATTTCGGCGTTTTTGCGCGATAAGGAAGTGTTTTTGCCGGCTCCTGCGGCAGTGTAACGAACAGGATTTATCAGGATTTTAAAGGATTAGAAGGAAATAATTTTCAGGATTTTCAGGATGCGCAAGTTGTATGAGAATCCTTTTAATCCTTTAAAATCCTGGTAAATCCTGTTCAAACTCTACATTTTATGCAAATCGGAATCGACAGTTTCGCGGCCATGCCCGAACACAACAACCCCGCCACCGCCCTCGCGCAACTGCTGGAACGCATGGAACACGCCGACCGTTCGGGGCTCGATGTGTTCGGCATCG
The DNA here is from genome assembly GCA_029561355.1 of Bacteroidota bacterium. Classification (GTDB taxonomy): domain Bacteria; phylum Bacteroidota; class Bacteroidia; order Chitinophagales; family Saprospiraceae; genus M3007. The sequence continues at coordinate 48,805 of JAKQJD010000156.1, forward strand.
GCGAACACCACCGCAAGGAGTTTCTGGATGCGGCGCCTACACTCATTCTGGCTGCGGCTGCCGCGCGGACGAAACGCATTCGCCTCACGAGCGCCGTTACGGTGCTCAGTGCCGCCGATCCGGTTCGGGTATTTCAGAATTTTGCTACCCTCGATCTGATCTCTCAGGGCCGGGCTGAAATGGTGGCAGGTCGCGGTTCGTTTATCGAAGCGTTTCCGTTGTTCGGCTACGAACTGGAAGATTACGACGCGCTATTTTCCGAAAAACTGGAACTGCTGCTGAAAATCCGCGACAACGAATCCGTCACCTGGTCGGGAAAATTCCGCCCGGCGCTGCGCGACCAAACTATTTATCCGCGTCCACTGCAAAATCCCATTCCCATCTGGGTGGGTGTAGGTGGCACACCCGAATCGTTCATCCGCGCCGGCGTGCTCGGATTGCCCCTGATGGTGGCCGTCATCGGCGGCGAAACGCACCGTTTCCGGCCACTGATCGATCTTTATCGGGAAGCAGGAAAACGTGCCGGACATGCGCCTGAAAAACTCACCGTCGGCCTGCATTCACTGGGCTACGTGGGCCGCACTTCGGAAGCCGCCGTGAACGATTATTTCCCCGGCTACGCCGAAACGTTCACGCGCATCGGCCGGGAACG